>JAWXUK010000061.1:0-9989 GCA_044432785.1 Eubacteriales bacterium
GACACTGGCACTCACCCTCACCGACAACCTCCCCTTTCTCCCCTCGGCATTCGAGGTGGCATCTGCAATGGCGACGGTGGGCCTATCCATGGGACTGACCTCACGGCTCAACCCCTTAAGCTCGGTGATTATCATTATCTTAATGTTCTTAGGCAGAGTGGGGATATTATCCTTCTCCATCGCCTTTGCAAACAAGACCTATCAGGCAAACAAAGTACGATACCCCACAGCCGATATTATGGTGGGATAGAAAGAGAGGGTTCCGATGAAAAGCTTTTTAGTGATTGGTTTGGGTCGATTTGGCTCGTCGATTGCCAAAGAATTGTGCGCTTTGGACAATGAGGTCCTGGTGCTCGACCTAAATGAAGAGCTCACCCAAGCCATGGCAGACCAAGTGACCAGTGCTGTGACAGGGGATGCTTGCGACCCTGATGTCCTCAAGACCATTGGGGTGCGCAACTTCGATTGCGCCGTGGTCTGTTGTGGATCCGACATTGGAAATAGCGCCCTCATCACCCTCACCTTAAAGGAAATTGGTGTCCCTCAGGTCATCGCCAAGGCAAACAATGCCACCCACCGAAAGGTTCTGGAAAAGACAGGTGCCGATATGGTCATCCTCCCTGAAAAAGAGATGGCAGAGAGATTGGCACAAAATCTCTCGAACAACGATGTCCTCAATTTCATCGAGCTATCCGACGAATTTTCCATCGTAGAGCTTCGCCTTCCACAATCGTGGGTGGGAAAATCCATCATCGAACTCCATGTCCGTGCGCAGTATCATCTCAATATCATCGCTGTGCGTACAAAGGGGGAGGATCTTGTCATCTCACCTTCAGGGCACTATTGTTTTCAGGCCACTGATAGCGTCGTGGTGCTAGGGGAAAACATGAACATCGAAAAATTGGAGCACGATTAAAATGGAGAGGATGACCAGTCGAAAAAATCCCCTCATCACCCATATCAAAAAGTTACAAAGCCACCCCCGTTATCGCCTAGAAAGTGGAGATTATTTGGGAGATGGCTTAAAACTCTATACCGAAGCGATCCAGAGCAAAGCACCACTGCACACCGTGGTCACTTGCGACCAAACCATCACCATACCAGAGGGGGTACGTGCCGTCTATGTCCCCGAAGATGTAATGGAGACCATCTCCCCAATGAAGACCCCACAAGGGGTGCTCTTTTTAGGGACAGCCCCCTCCACCACTCCACCCGAAACCCTTCCAAAAGGAAGATACCTCGTCTTAGATGGGGTACAGGATGCAGGCAATGTAGGTACCTTGTGGCGCACAGCCAATGGACTAGGGTGCGATGGAATCTTCCTACTCGAAGGGTGCGCACAGCCATGGAGTCATAAAACCGTGCGCAGTTCTATGGGAGCTTGCTTTCGACTTCCTCTCTATCAATCCACCGTGAGCGAGATCACGCTTCTCGCCACGCAATCCCATCTCCCCCTCTACACCACTGCCCTTGACCCACAAAGTCGACGAGTGGACGAGGTGGACCTGAGCTCTTGCATGGTGGTGCTAGGCAGTGAGGGACAAGGGGTCTCCCAAGAACTCTTAGGTTCATGCCATCAAACCATCTATCTACCCATGTCCCCAGGAGCCGAATCCCTAAACGTCGCCGTAGCAGGGGGGATCATCCTGTGGGAGATGCAAAAGAAGGGGGAATCACCATGATCACCAAATATTGGATCTGGCTTGCCACCCAATTAGGACAGGGATCCCCCTATGGACGGATTCTATACGATTATTTTGGCACCGTGGAAAAGATCTACCTCGCCGATGAAAACCAGTATAGAGATGCCGAAATCCCCCCACAAATCATCGCTAAATTGATGGATAAATCCACCACCACAGCCGACCACATTTTAGGGGAGTGCCAACGACTCTTCCTCCTCATCATGACCTATCAAGATGCCGATTACCCCGATGCCCTCCGTCAAATCGTCAATCCACCTTTGGTGCTATATATCAGAGGAAATCGCATTCGCATCGACGAGCGATTGACCATTGCTGTGGTGGGTGCAAGAAAGTGCAGTGGATATGGTATCACTGCAACCTCGAAGATCACCCTCGAACTTGCCACTGCAGGCGCCCTTGTGGTCACAGGTATGGCTGAGGGGATCGACAGCGCTGCCGTCCGTGGCGCCCTCAAATCAGGAAAACCCATGGTATCCATCGTGGCAGGAGGGGTGGACATCCCCTTCCCACGAGAGAACTATAAACTATATGAAGATGTCACCCAAGTGGGTGCCGTCATGAGCGAATATCCCCCTTCCACTCCACATCGTGGTCCTCATTTCCCCATCCGAAACCGTATCTTGAGTGGAATTGCCCAAGGTGTCTTTGTCCCAGAATGCGAGCTTAGTAGTGGCACCATGCTCACCGTGCGTAGCGCAGTAGAGCAAAGCCGAGACCTCTTCGCACTTCCAGGAAACGTGGATACCCCAATGAGTCGAGGACCCAACCGTCTCATCAAAGATGGCGCAATTTTGGTACAAGATGTCCGAGATATTCTCGAGTATTATCAGGGACAATACCCCTTACTCCGTACACGCTTAAGCCCAGAAGCCACAGCACAAAGGGTGGAGGATGTGGTGCGACAGGTCAAGGCTAAAAATCCCACCCCACGCAAAGAAAAGACCGAAGCTCCCCCCGAACCACAAGAGCCACAGGATCTGCGTGAATTCATCCCAAAATCCGAACAGACCTCGAAATTCACCGATGATCAAATCGTGATTCTCCATGCAATAGAGGATGGTGTGCTCACCCCAGATCAACTGGTGGATCGCACCCAAATCCCAGCAAAACGAGTACTTTCCGCCCTCACCATGCTACAGGTACAAGGGGCCGTAGTCGAGGCATCCAATCGCAAGTTTCGCTCCTGCGTGAAGTTAGAGAGTAAATAGGAGGTTGCAGTCATGGCAACGAAAAATCTAGTCATTGTGGAGTCCCCCTCCAAGGCAAAGACAATCGAAAAATATTTAGGTCCCGGCTTTGAGGTCAAAGCATCTATGGGACATATCCGTGACCTACCAAAGAGCAAAATAGGAGTGGACTTCGAGCACGAGTTCACCCCAGATTACCAACCCATCAAGGGCAAAGAAGAAACCATCAAAGATCTTAAAAAAGCCGTGAAAAAATCCGACTTTGTCTACCTCGCAACCGACCCCGATCGAGAAGGCGAGGCAATTTCGTGGCATTTGAAGGAACTTCTCGGACTCAAGGACGAGAATACCTTCCGTGTCACCTTCAACGAGATCACCAAAAAGGTGGTAAACCACGCAGTGCAAAACCCACGCAACATCGACCAAAATTTGGTGGATGCGCAGCAAGCACGCCGTATTTTAGATCGCATCGTGGGCTACCAACTCTCCCCCCTCCTATGGCGCAAAATCCGTCGAGGACTCTCGGCAGGGCGAGTCCAATCAGTGGCAACACGATTGGTGGCACAGCGAGAAGCCGAGGTCAGCCAATTCGTCCCCCAAGAATATTGGAGCATCGAGGTGCAACTCAATCGAGTGGCCCCCAATATCGGTGGATTCACGGCACAATTCCACGGAATTGATAAAAAAATGGAGCTAAACTCCTACGAGCAGACCCAAGAGATCATGCAAAAGGTCAAAGCCGATCAATTCTCGGTCACCAAGGTCAAGCGTCAGGATAAAAATCGCTCCCCAGCACCACCCTTCACCACCTCCACCCTCCAACAGGATGCCAGCCGAAAACTGGGCATGACCCCAGCACGCACCATGTCCATCGCACAACAGCTCTACGAAGGGGTGGACATCGACGGACAGGGGACCACAGGTCTCATCACCTATATGCGTACCGACTCCCTCCGTCTCTCGGAAGAGGCAGTGTCAGAGGCTCGCACCTTTATCAGCAGTCGTTACGGCGCCACCTATTGCCCGGTCACCCCACGAGAATATAAGACAAAAAAAGCCTCGCAAGACGCTCACGAAGCCATCCGTCCCTCCAACGTCACCCTGGTGCCGGAAGAGATTAAGAAGAGCCTCACAGCAGAGCAATTCAAACTTTACCGCCTGATTTGGGGCAGATTTGTCGCCTGTCAGATGACAAATGCCATATATGATAGCATTTCCATCGACGCATCGGCAGGGGGATATATCTTCCGTGCCAGCCATTCTGCCCTCAAATTCTCGGGCTTTACTGCGGTCTACGAAGAGGGGAAAGACGACGATCAAAGCGAAAAAGCACAGTCCCCCCTCCCAAATTTAGAGGAGGGTGAACCTCTCGAACACCTCGATACCAAAGAGGTGCAACACTTCACACAGCCCCCACCACGTTTCTCCGAGGCCACCCTCATCCGTGCCTTAGAAGAGCAAGGAATCGGTAGACCATCCACCTATGCCCCTACCATTTCCACCATTTTAAGTCGTGAGTATGTGGTCAAAGAGGGAAAGGTCCTTCGTATCACCCCCTTAGGCGAGGTGGTAACAGGTCTTATGGTGGATAAATTTAGTAACATCGTAGACCCCACCTTCACTGCAAAAATGGAGAGCGAACTCGACAAAGTGGAAGAGGGTACCATCAACTGGAAAATGGTGCTTGGAGAATTTTACACCGATTTTACTGCCACCCTAGAAAAAGCCGAGAGCGAACTAGACGGCGAGCGTATCAAGGTCCCCGAAGAGGTCTCCGAGGAAATTTGCGACCTCTGTGGCAAAAACATGGTGGTCAAATCAGGACGATTTGGACGCTTCCTCGCCTGCCCAGGATGGCCGGACTGCACCTTCACCAAGCCCCTCGTGGTGGAAATGCCAGGAAAATGCCCCACTTGTGGGGGACGTATCCTCAAAAAGACCTCACGCAAGGGTTACACCTACTACGGTTGCGAGAAAAACTTCGAAAAAGACGAATCCAAGAGATGTCCCTTCATGACATGGGATGTCCCAGTCAAGGACGACTGCCCAGTCTGCGCGCAAACCATGTTCAAAAAGTCGGGTAGAGGGGCGAAAAAGCCCTATTGCATCAACGAAACATGCTCTAACTTCACCCCCGAGGAAAAACGTGGTGGCTATCGCAAAAAGGCAGCGAACCAAGATACCAACCCACTCACAGGTGAAAAACCAGAAGAAGAACCAGCAAAGAAAAAAACTACCAAGAAAACTGCGACCAAAACAGCAGCGAAAAAGGCAACCACAACCAAAACAGCCACCAAAAAACCAGCCGAGAAGAAAGCCCCTGCGAAAAAGGCTAGTGCAGATAAAACAACCACAAAAAAAACCTCGACCAAAAAAGCCACAACAGAGGGCGAAACCACGAAAAAAACCCCAGCGAAAAAGACAACAACCACAAAAATAGCCACCAAAAAGGCAAAAACAACCAAGGAGGAGACCATCTAATGGAGCAAGTCACCGTTATGGGGGCAGGGCTCGCAGGATGTGAAGCGGCATGGCAACTTGCCGAGCATGGCATCCAAGTGACCCTATATGAAATGAAACCCCACAAAAAAACACCTGCCCACCACAGCGACAGCTTCGCAGAATTGGTGTGTTCCAACTCCTTTCGAGCAAATCAAGTGGAAAATGCCGTGGGACTCCTCAAAGAGGAACTTCGATTGGGATCCTCCCTCATCCTTTCCTGCGCCGACCAAACCCAGGTGGAGGCAGGGGGAGCACTCGCCGTAGATCGTGAGGGATTTTCCAATCTAGTTACCGAGAAAATCAAAAACCACCCCAATATCACGATAATATATGAAGAAATCACCCAGTTTCCCACCGAGGGGAATGTCATTATCGCCACAGGCCCCCTCACAGCCGACACCCTCGCAGCCGAGATAGTGGCAAACCTCCCCGAGACACAGTCCCTCCACTTCTATGACGCAGCAGCGCCACTCGTGAGCTTCGAGAGCGTGGACATGGAGAGCGCCTACTTCGCCTCTCGCTACGACAAGGGCACCCCCGATTATATCAACTGTCCCATGTCCGAAGAGGAATACGAAATTTTCTGGCAAGCACTCACCACTGCAGATCAAGCCGAAGTCCATGGCTTCGAGGATCAAAAGATCTTCGAGGGGTGTATGCCCGTGGAAGTGATGGCACGTCGAGGAAGGGAAACCCTCTGCTATGGTCCCCTCAAACCAGTGGGACTGCGTGACCCCAAAACAGGAAAAACCCCTCATGCCGTGGTCCAACTGCGCAAGGATAACAGCCAAGGGAGCATCTACAATTTGGTCGGATTTCAAACCCATCTGAAATTCCCCGAGCAAAAAAGGGTATTCACCCTCATCCCAGCCCTTAAAAACGCAGAATTTCTGCGCTATGGGGTCATGCACCGTAATACCTATCTCAATTCACCAAAACTGCTCGACCGATATTATCGCCTGAAATCCTCACCCAATTTGATCTTTGCAGGACAGATGACAGGGGTGGAGGGCTATGTCGAATCCACTGCATCAGGGTGGCTCGCAGCGAGGGAACTTGTGCGAAGATTGGAAGGGAAACCACCACTCGACCTCCCACAAGAGACAGCAACAGGGGCACTCGCCCACTACATCAGCGACCAGAGCGTGACATCCTTTCAGCCTATGAATGTCAATTTTGGGATCATCCCACCCCTTGGCTATCGTGTCAAGGGTAAGAAAAATAAAAATGCCGTATTGGCAAAACGTGGACTTCAGGCATTTTGCCAAGCCACAGAGCAACCCTATATTGAAAGCGAGGTGGAGACCAATGAAGATCATCATTGATGCAATGGGTGGAGATAACGCCCCCACAGCCCCAGTGTTAGGAGCCATCGAGGCGAGCAAGGTATTCGATGTCGAGATCGTTTTGGTGGGACAGGGAGAGGTCATCCTCAAAACCTTAGAGGAAAATGGCATCAAAGAACTCCCCCAAAAGGTAGAAATTTTCCACACTTCGGAAGTGGTGGAAATGTGTGACGATCCAGCCACTGCTTGCCGTCAAAAGAAGGACTCCTCCATGAGAGTGGGACTGGATATGGTCAAGCGAGGGGACGGAGATGCCTTCATTTCAGCAGGGTCGACAGGGGCGCTTATGTCGGGTGCCACCCTCTTTGTCAAACGGATTCGAGGGGTGGTGCGAGCAGCCCTCGCACCTGTCATTCCCTCGGTGGATGGAGGGACCCTCCTCCTCGATGCCGGCGCAAATGCCGTCTGCACCCCGGAACAACTCCTTCAATTCGCCTTTATGGGATCCTTCTATGCCGAGCAAATGCTCGACCGTGAGACCCCAAAATTGGCACTCCTTAACATCGGCACAGAGGAGAGCAAAGGCACACAGCTCCAACTCGATACCTTCCCCCTCCTCCAAAAAGCAGCTGAGGAAAAACGCATCAACTTCATCGGCAACATGGAAGCACGAGAGGGGATGATGGGGGTTGCCGACGTCATTGTCACTGACGGTTGGACGGGTAACATCTTCCTCAAATCCCTCGAAGGAGCAGGGGTCTTTGTCAATAAATCCCTCAAAGAGATGTTCCTCCAAAGCCTCAAACACAAAATGGGGGCACTCCTCGTAGCCGACGGTATCCGATCCCTCAAAGCCACCATGGACTCTAGCACGGTGGGGGGGATGGTTTTGCTCGGTGTGTCGAAACCTGTTTTCAAGGCGCACGGCTCCTCCAATGCACACGCCTTTGTCAATGCCGTCAAGCAAGCAAAGCGCTTTGTGGATCATGAAATGATCGAGCAGATCACGGATAACGTCGAGCACATGACCATCAAATCATAAGAGAGGGGATCCCCTTTCTAAAACCACAAGGGAGCATCTTCGGATGTTCCCTTTCTAAAAGGAAGTCAACATGGAACAGTTACACTTACTAGAGCAAAAAATTCAATATACCTTTCAAAATAAGGCACTCCTACGACAAGCGCTCACCCATAGCTCCTACGCAAACGAGAATAAGATCCGTACAGGGAGCAACGAACGACTGGAATTTTTAGGGGACTCCATCTTGGGCATGGTGGTGGCAGAATTTATGTACCACAACTACCCAAACGACCCCGAAGGGGATCTCACTCGCAACCGAGCATTATTGGTCTGCGAAGAGAGTCTTTTCGAAGTGGCAGGAAGACTCTCTCTCGGGGAGCACCTCCTCCTCGGAAAGGGGGAGTCCAGTGGTGGTGGACGTAAACGTGTCTCCATGTCGGCCGATGCCGTGGAAGCAATCCTCGCTGCCGTTTATTTAGACGGTGGAATCCAGCCAGCCCGAGCCATCATCGAGCGATATATCCTCACCAAAGACCCTAAAAAACTCACTGCAGGAAGGGACTACAAAACAGCCCTTCAAGAGCAGGTGCAAAAGGTGGCAGGGAGTGTGATCTCCTACGCCCTCGTAGGGGAGACAGGCCCCGACCATAACAAACGATTCACCATAACGGTCTCGATCAATGGCACCGTCATGGGAACAGGGGAGGGCTCGACCAAAAAAGAGGGGGAGCAACGTGCAGCCCAGAAGGCACTGGAAACCATCACCGAAACAAAGTGAGCACCCCCACCCCGATCAAAAATCCCCCCCATAATTGTCGCAAGAGTTCTTGATCGAGCCAGTGCGCAAGCACAGCTCCCACCACAGCGAAAACCATCCCACCCACCACTGCAGGGCGAATGATGGTAGGGTCGAGGTAGCCATTTTTCTTGTGAGATGGGATGGCAAGCAGGGCAGCAGGGAGGAAAAATAACAGGTTGATCCCTTGCGCCGTGGTTTGCTCCACCCCAGCCACCGACACAAGGTAGAGCAGGAGCAACGTGCCACCCCCCACCCCAAAACCAGAGAGCACCCCAGTGGTCACAGCAACAAAAAAAGCAATCATAAAAAGCTCCTCACTCCACTCACAATCAAAAGAATCGCAAATCCACGTCGCAGCCACACAGGATTGGCCTTCGAGAACCATTTACCACCCAAGATTCCCCCAATCGCCCCACCGAGGACGTAGGGGAGAGCCTCCCCCACCGAAACACTCCCATTTAGGAAGTAAATCACGGCAGAGATCGCCGAAATAGGGAGCATCACTCCCACTGAGGTGGCAAATGCCTTACGCTCTTCGAGATGTCCGATGGATAGGAGCAGAGGGACAAGGATGGCACCACCCCCACCTCCGAAGAGTCCATTTAACCCGCCCGCAAGAGCGCCAAATAAGAAATACACAAAATCCCCCCATTCTCGCTTAGTATGCGAAAAATGGGGGGATTTATGCGTAAAGAGAGGGGTTTTACTTATTTCTGAGGCTTCGCCTTGCACACCAAGGATACCACAAATCCAAATACAATGGCAGCCGTGATTCCACCTGCAGCAGCGGTCACGCCACCGGTAAAGGCACCCAAAAGTCCTTGCTCGGCAACCGCTTCTTTGACCCCTTTAGCAAGGAGATAGCCAAAACCAGTGAGGGGTACCGTAGCACCAGATCCGGCAAGTTCCACCAGAGGTTCATAGACCCCAATCCCCCCAAGTACAACCCCAGCCACCACATAGATGACCAGAATTTTCGCCGGGGTGAGGGCTGTTTTGTCGATTAAAATTTGCCCAATCACGCAGAGAATTCCACCACAGAGGAAGGCATACAAATAGTCCATCATACAGTCTCTCCTTTTTCATTTGAAATGGCAATGGCATGACAAATGGCAGGGATACTCTCCCCTTGAAATGCCGAGGTAGGGGAGTGCAGCGCCCCAGTCGGACAAAAGAGGATATTTTCCCATGTCCCCTTAGCAAGACCGTCGAGGAGATACCCCGTGAGCACCGAAGCGCAACACCCACACCCCGACCCACCGCACTGCACATCAGGTTGGGAGGGATCGAAAATGAGCATCCCACAATCGGTATGATTTGGAGACAAATCCACCCCATCTTCCCGAAAAAGATCCAGTAAAAGTTCACGACCCAGTTGCCCTAAGTCCCCCGTGACAATGAGATCGTAAAAATCAGGGGTGCGACCCGTGTCCCTCAAATGGGTGGTTATGGTGTCGTAGGCGGCAGGGGAAGATGTCATAATAGGGA
>JAWXUK010000062.1:0-9912 GCA_044432785.1 Eubacteriales bacterium
CCGTTCGGCAGTGGCAGAAAGGCAGTAGAGGGCGCTGTCGGTGGAGCCCGTTTTGAGTCCTGTGGCGCCGTTGTAGCTATGGATGAGCCGATTGGTGTTGGAGAGTCCGAACTCTCCTCCTCGGATGGTATCCATCCAGATGGTGGTGAGATCTTGGATATCGGGGTGGTTAAACATAAGCTCTCGTGACATGAGGGAAATGTCGTAGGCAGTGGTGAGGTGGTGGTCATGGGGGAGCCCTGTGGCATTTTGGAAGGTGGTATTTGTCATGCCGAGTTCCTCGGCACGTTGGTTCATGAGGGCGACAAAGGCAGATTCGCTTCCACAGAGGTGCTCGGCGAGGGCGACCGAGGCATCGTTTGCAGAGGAGACCACGACGCATTTGAGCATTTCCCAGACCGTCATGCTCTCCCCTGCGCTTAAAAAGACCTGAGAGCCACCCATACTCGAGGCAGTGGACGAGGTGTATACCATGTCGTCGGGGTGGAGGGTGCCGTCGGTGATCCCTTCCATGATGAGGAGGATGGTCATGATTTTGGTGACACTGGCAGGGGAGAGGGGGGTGTGTGCTTCTTTTTCGAAGAGGATTTCCCCTGTTTCTTGTTCTATGAGGATGGCACTGGGGGAGGAGAGCTCGATACTAGGGAGAGGGTTTGCCTTTACCGGTGATAACAAAAGGGAGAGGGCGAGGAGGAGGGAGAGAGGTTTTTTCATAATAAGACTCCTTTTCGTGGAAATAGAATGGGGGGATTTTTTAAGAGGGGTGGAAAAGAGCAAAGAATGACTTTTTCCATTATATGGAAATTATCCTTGAAAAAGTAGTCGGATTTTGCAAAAATAAATTTTTTTGAAATTATTTTTTCCTTATGTGTACACAAACGTACAACTTTTGGGGGAATCACAGGTACTTATGAGGGGTGATTTCGTGAAACAGGAACAACGACGACGCAAAAAGCTGATTGGTCAGATGGAGCATCTTGCCAATGCAAAGGTCAATGATGGGGTGAAGCTTGCCTATTTAACGCCAGAGCAATTGGACATCATTGATGATCTGGATTTGACAGCACTGACCGAATTTAAGCGCAACGGAAACGGCGCAGTGGAGATGAAATTCAATGACCGTATGAAGGCTGTGGAGCAACTGCTCGCCTTTACCGATCGGCAGAGTGAAAACGAGATGGAAAGTTTGCTCTCGGCACTGGTTGGAGGAGGGGAGGAGGGATGACCTTTTCACCGAAACAACGCAAGGTGTTGCAGTGGTGGCAGAACGGGTCACAGTCGTGCGAGCTCGATGCCATTATCTGTGATGGGGCAGTGCGCAGTGGCAAGACGCTATCGGTGGGGCTTTCCTTTTTTCTGTGGGGGATGTGTTCCTTTTCGGGGAGACAATTTGGGATTTGTGGCAAGACCATTATCTCGGTGCGCAGAAATTTGGTGGTGAGTATTTTGCCGATGTTGCGATCGATGGGGTTTCGGTGTGAGGAGAAGGTTAGCCAAAATCAGATCGTGATTTCGGGGGGTGGGCGAAGCAATACCTTTTATCTTTTCGGGGGGAAAGACGAGGGGGCAGCTTCCCTCATTCAAGGGATTACGCTGGCTGGGGCACTCCTCGATGAGGTGGCGCTGATGCCGAGATCCTTTGTGGAGCAGACACTGGCACGGTGCTCGGTTCAGGGGAGCAAGTTGTGGTTTTCGTGCAACCCTGAATCCCCGAATCACTGGTTTTATCAGGAGTGGATCCTGGGGAAGAAGAGGGAAAGGGCACTCTATCTCACCTTTACCATGGAGGATAATCCCTCTTTGACCGAGAAGGTGCGTGAGCGATATCGTGCCATGTTTGAAGGTGCCTTTTATCGGCGATTTGTGTTGGGGGAGTGGGTCTGTGCTGAGGGACTTGTCTACGACTTTTTCTCGCAAGAAATGGTCAAGCCTCCTCCTGTAGGGGTACTGGAACGGTATTATGTCTCTTGCGATTATGGGACGGTGAATCCGACCTCGATGGGGCTGTGGGGGCTCAAAGATGGGGTGTGGTATCGGTTGCGAGAGTATTACTACAATTCGAAAGAAGAGAGGGCGCAGAAAACCGATAGCGAGTATGCCGATGCACTGGAGAAATTGGTGGTTGGGATTCCCCTTGAAGAGGTCATTGTGGATCCGTCGGCAGCCTCCTTTATCGAGGTGCTACGGAGAAGAGGGTTTCGGGTGAGACGGGCGAAAAACGAGGTCTTGCGTGGGATCCGTACCACGGCAGAACTGCTCAAAAGTGGGGGGATTGTGCTGTGTGAGGATTGTCACAATGCGTTGCGAGAGATGGGGCTTTATCGGTGGGATACCCGTGAGGGAGGTGAGGACAAAGTGTGCAAGGAATATGATCATGCCATGGATGAAATGCGCTATTTCGCCATGACAATCGCAACAACGAAGGAACGGAAACGGTGCTTTGCTGGGGCAGTGGAACGAGGAAATTTTTAAGGTGAGGAGGGATTTATTTGAATTGGTTCAAGCGAGAAAAAGATCAAAGTCACGGGGTGGCAGTGCAGGTGCGAGATGGAGGGAGTCACCCTTTTGGGGGGCTGGAACAGGTGCAGTCGAAAGGCGAGATGACCCTTTACCGTACCATACGAGAGGCTGTTCCTATCATTGATGCAGCGCTGCTGAAAATAGTGCGTTTGAGCAGTGGGATCACCATTGAAACCCGAGATGAGAGGGCGCAAAAAGCCATGGATCGGTTTTTGCAAGAGGTCAATACCGGTCGTGGGCAGAGGGGGATTCAGTCCTTTCTCGATAGCTATCTCGATTCCATGCTCACCTATGGACGTGGGGTGGGGGAGATTGTCCTCGATGGAAAGGGGAGGCACGTGGTTGCCGTCCTCTCGGCAGATCCGTGCAAGGTCCTTATCAAAGAGGGGGAGACCCCTCTGGACTTTACCCTCTGCTTAGCTGGGATAGGGGGAGAACAGAAGGAGTTGCCGTGGCAGGATTTGCTCCTCTTTACCCCTTTTCAAGCTGAGGTGGAGCACCCCTATGGGGTTTCGATGTTGCGCTCTATGCCATTTTTGACCGAGATTTTGCTCAAGATCTATCATGCTGTGGGCAAGAACTGGGAACGGATGGGAAATGTACGGTTTGCAGTGCTCTGTAAGCCGGAAGAGGACGAGCGCAGCAGCGCGGAGGAGAGATGTCGGCAGATTGCGAGCGAGTGGTCGGCTGCTATGCAGTCCTCACGCAGTGGGGCTGTGCGAGATTTCGTGGCTGTGGGGGACGTGGATATTCAGGTGATCGGGGCAGATAATCAGGTGCTGGATAGTCAGGTTCCTGTGCGACAGATCTTGGAGCAACTGGTGGCGAGGACTGGGATTCCTCCCTTTATGTTGGGGCTGTCGTGGTCCTCGACCGAGAGAATGTCGGCGCAACAGGCAGACATTTTGACCTCGGAGATTACCTCGATCCGTCGCTCCCTCGAAGGGGCGATCCGGCAGATTGCGCAGACCTTTTTACGGATGGAAGGGTACTCCGATGAGATCGAGATTCACTGGGGTGAGATCAACCTACAAGATCAGGTGGAGGAGGCAAAAGCAGCACTCTATCTGGCACAGGCAAAGGCGCAACTGCGTGGCAAGAGTGCGAGCGAACTTGGGGATGACCTTGAGGGAGATTTGGAAGAAGCGACAGGGGAACCTGTCTCGTTAGAAGGATAAGGAGGAGCTATATGGATATTTTGAAAGAGGCAATGAGTCAGGTGGGGGGAGGCCTATCCCCCTCGGATTTGGAGTGCATCCATGCGCAGAGTCGAAAGAAATTGGCCGAGGAGGAGATCTATCCCTTTTCGGTGAGACTGTGTGACAATCAGATCGACCGTGACGGGGATCGGTTTCCGAAAAAGACACTGGAGGAGCTTGCCCCCCTCTTTGTGGGGAAGAGTGGGATCTTTGATCATAGTTGGACTGCAAAAGGTCAGGCAGCACGGATCTATCGCACCGAAGTGGTGGAGGAGAGTGCTGTGGATGGCAAGGGGTTTGGCGAGGGGGATTATTACCTCAAAGCCTATGCCTATATGGTGCGTACCGAGAGCAATGCCGATTTGATTTCGGAGATTGACGCTGGGATTAAAAAAGAGGTGAGCGTAGGGTGTTCGGTGGCTCGTGTGGTCTGCTCTATCTGTGGGGAAGAGATGGCACGCTGTCCTCATCAAAAGGGGGAGCACTACGAGGATCACCTTTGTTTTGCAAGTTTGGAAGGTGCTACCGATGCTTATGAGTTTTCCTTTGTGGCTGTCCCTGCGCAGGCGAGTGCAGGAGTGATCAAGCACAAGAGAGGGATGGATGTGGGACAGGGGAGCAAATCCCTAGAGGAACTTGTCGCCGAGCAACCTCATCTGGTGCAAGAACTCAAGACCCTCAAAAAGCAAGCAGAGGTGGGGCGCAATTACCTCATCGAGATGCAAAAAGAGGTGGTGCGTTTGGGGTGTTTGGCCGAGAAGTCACTCGATCATGAGACCATGGTCGGGGTGGCGAAAAAGCTAGATATCGAGGAGCTTGGGGCGCTGAGTACCATCTTTTCAAAGCAGGTGGGGGAGAGACTTCCTGTGAGTACGCAGTTTGAGTATGGCAGTTCGGAAGGTTCCGTCTCGTATGGGGCGTTTCAAATATAAGAGGGCTTGCGAGGTCATGACTTGCTTGTTTTCGACAAAATTATTTTATGGAGGATGTTACACATGAAAAAGATTTCCTATGATGGCATTGGTGCTGTGGTTGCGACGTTCAACTGCGCAGAGGACGTGAAATTGGGCGAGGTGGTTAAGGTTTCGGAGGGCTCGACCGTGGCAAGCTGTGAGGCCGGGGACGGATTTGCAGGGGTTGTCTTCGACTGCGAAGAACCTGTGGCAAGTGTTCAGGTCAAAGGGTTTGTGACCGTGGCGACCACTGAGACCATCGCACTTGGGTATCAAACCCTTGGCGCAGATGGCAAAGGCGGGGTCAAGGTTGTGGAGAGTGGCAATAGCTACTTGGTGGTTGACAATTCGGTGAGTGGTTCGCTCACGGTTTGTCTGTAAGAATTTGAAGGAGGAAATGAATATGACATATCGTTTTGATAATATGAAACTCGAAAAAGGGATGTATCAAGAGGCAGGGCAAACCTTTACACAAGTGTTAGAGCGCAACGACCCTACCGAAGCCTATAAGGGGACAAATTTAGAGGGATTAGATGCCTTTCAGCGTCAGCTCAAACGCTTTGACATCAAGGTTAAGGGGACAAATTCCGACGTGGTGGAACGCTTTTTCTGCAGTGCAGATGCAGCCGTTCTCTTCCCTGAGTATGTGGCTCGTGCCGTTCGTCAAGGTCTGGAAGAAAATGACGTGAGTGCCGAGATTGCTGCTGCTGTGACAACCATTGATTCGTTGGATTATCGCTCGCTGACCTCGCAGTCTGACGATAAGAGCATGAGCTATGTGGGTGAGGGTGCGGAGATCCCTAGTACCACCATTTTGGCGCAAGAAAATTTGGTGAAACTCAAGAAGAGAGGGCGTATGTTGGTTGCTTCCTATGAGGCAATTCGTCATCAAAAACTCGATTTGTTCGGGGTTTCCCTCCGTCAAATTGGCGCTCAAATGGCTCGCATGAATTTGGAAGATGCAGTGGCAACCATTATGGATGGGGATGGCAACGATAACCCTGCCACAGTCCTCGATGTGGCCACCCCTGATAGCTTGACCTATCAAGATCTGCTCGAATTTTGGGCGAAGTTTGATCCTTACGAGATGAATACCATGCTCGTGAGTAATGATGTGATGATGAAACTACTTGCCATGGAAGAGTTCCAAAACCCACTCACTGGGCTAAACTTCCAAGCCACCGGCAAACTTACCACTCCTTTGGGGGCTAATTTGATTCGCTCGGCTGCTGTCCCTGATGGGACCATCATCGGTCTGGATAAGCGTTTTGCGCTTGAGATGGTGCGTTGTGGAGATGTTTCCATTGAGTATGATAAGCTCATTCATCGTCAATTAGAGCGTGCAGCCATTACCACTACTTCTGGTTTTGCCAAGATCTTTACCGATGCTTCTATGGTGATGAGTCTATGAGCACTACCGAAGAATTGATCGGTGATGTGCAGACCATGGTGCTTGCAATGGGCAAAGGGGAGGGGGAGGAGACCCTCCTCCTCGCCCTTGTCACCTCTGCTGTGGAGGAGTTTTTAAGTCGGATCAAATCAACCCTTACCGTGGATGAGTGCAAGCAACAATTTCTACTTGCCTGTGCGTGGGTAGTCATTGATGGGCTGAGCGCTGTTGGTGGGAGCGTGAGTGCCAGTTCCTTCCGAGTGGGGGAATTTTCCATGACACAGAGCGAAGGAGAGGGGACGAGTTCTGGTCTGCGTGACCGTGCAGAAGAACTCATGCGCCCCTATCTCAAAGGGAGTTCCTTTGGATTTTATGCGATGGAGGGATGAGCATGAGATTGGACTATGCGATGGATACCTTAATTGGGCAATATGGGCAGCCCTGTACCCTCTATCCCTTAGAGGGAGAACCCATCGAGACACGAGCCTTTTTGCAGATTGCTACCGATAAGGGGGAGGAACTTGTTCCCACCCCTCTTGGGGTGCGAGAGCAGGAAATTGTTCATTATTATGGGTATGCCAAGGTGGACGTGGTGGCAAAGATGGGGGTTTTGTGGAATGGGGAGGACTATGTGTTTTTGCGTGTCTCCCCTGTGTTTAGTGGGGAGAACATCTGCTATTATCGAGGCGTGCTAAGACGAAAAGGAGGGGATTGTGGTGCAAGAACAGCTTTATCATGACCTGTGCGAAGTGGTGCAAGAGAAATTGGAGCAGGACGGGGTGCATGCCCTGGTTGGCTGGGGGGATAGCGAGGTGGATCATTGCGGATCTGCCGTTGCTGTGGTTACCTTGCGAAGCACCAAAACGTCGTCGGCTGGATTTGCCGACTATTTGGGGGATCGCTCTAATGACGAGACAGGTGAGACCGAGGAACTTTATGGGCATCGAGCACAGATTACCTTTGGACTAGATCTCTATGCTCCCTCAACAGGGGGAGAAAAGGAGATTTCAGCAACCTTTGGGACCATGGTTTCCAGCATTGCTGGGGGAATTTCCCCGAACGAGAACGTGAATTTGCGTTTGCTAGAGCTATCCTGTGGGGACAGTGTGTACGATAGTGTGCAACAACGCCTGAAACGGACGGTGGAGGCGAAATGTCAGGTTCATTTATATACTGTGAAGAAGGAAGATCAATCCTTCGTGACATTTGAAATTAAAGGAGAGATGAACAATGGTGACAACTAGTTATGAACGCCCTGGGGTCTACTCCTCCTATGAGGCATCTTCGGTGGTGGAGTATGCGACAGGGAGAAAACAAGTGGGTCTGGTGGCAGTGTGCGAGAGCGCAACACCAAATGAAGTCCGTACCATCACAAGTGCGTCGGATGGGGTGAAGGTCTATGGTGAGGGGCTGATGTCGAGTCTTATTGGGTATGCCTTGCAAAATGGTGCACTTGCTGTGGTGGCGATTGCCATTGCAGAGGGGACGATCGAGGGGTATGAGAGTGGGATCTCGATCCTTGATAACGTGGAGAGCCTACCCTTGATTATCTGCGATAGCACAGATCTTGAAGTGCAACAAAAGATCAGAGATCACGTCCTCTTGGCTTCAGAGGGGCGCAAAGAGCGCATTGCGATCTTTGCTTGTGGGAGCGATGTGGAGAACTCGGCAATCTGCGAGCAAGCAAATGGGCTAAACTGCGAGCGTGTGGTGCTAGTGGCTGGGAAGTATACAGAGGAGCTAGGTGGTCTTTACTGCGCAGCTGCGATGGCCGGCGTGGTGGCGAAGGAGAGCGATCCGGCACTCCCCCTCAATGGGGTGAGTCTGTTGGGGGTTCCGACACTCAATGGGCAGTATCCTGACAATGAACTCGACCTTTTGGTGCAGGGTGGCGTGACCCCTTTGGAAGAGAGCTTAGGGGTTGTGAGCGTGGTGCGTGGGATTACCACAAAGAGCTCAACCGATGGGGTGGCAGATAGTACATGGAGAGACCTCTCGACCATTTTGATTGTGGATGAGGTCATCGGGGATATGCGCACGGCGCTACGTCTTAAGTTCCTACGTGTCAAAAACACCGAGCAGACACGGGGTGCCATTCGTACGCAAGTGCTACTGGAACTAGAGGCAAAGAAGACCCGAGAGATCATCGTGGACTATGATGGCATTACCGTGGCGAGTGCAGAAGGGGATGCTTCCATCTGTTTGGTTGGATTTGCATTTTCTGTGGCGCATGGGCTCAATCAGATTTGGTTGACAGCCTATGTTAGCGTGTAAGGAGGGGTGATTGATGTTAAGTGCAGTAGGATTTCCCACGAGTAGTGATATTTATTTAGAGATTGATGGCAAGAAGATTGCCGTGGTGCAGAGCTATACAGCTAAGGCTGGGAAAACCAGCATGGTGGTGGAAGCCTTTGGTGAGTCTGAGCCTGTTGCTACCATTGGTGGGCAGACCATTCATCAGCTGGAACTCACACGACTTTATGCAACCGATGAGGCCATTTCGGATGGGCTGAATTTTTATGATCTAGAGGATTTTTCTTTGGTCATCTGTAAGCCTGATCGAAAGGTGGTTTACAGTGGCTGTCAGTGGAGCAATATCAGCGAAGTGGGTGCCATTGGTGCCATGGTGGTGGAGAAAATTGCCATCTCGGCAGCGAAACGGATGGAAACGGAGGTCTAACCATGAGTCGTGTTTCAATTTTATCAGATGTGGATCGTTTTGGTCTGGAAAATGGGATGGAGCTTCGGTTGGTTTCGGCGTGGGAGGTCATTGGGATTCGGCAAGAGGCGAGCGAGATTGCGAGCCGTGAAGAGGATCTTCCTCTCTGTCTCAATGCCTGCTTGATTGCTCGTGCGCTAGAGAGCGAGGGGGTAAGCCTCTTCGAGAGTGGGGCAAAGGTGCTAGAGACCTTGACCGCTGAGGAGATTGCTCGGCTTGCGAAGATGTGGGGGGAGTTTAACCGATCAGTCAACCCCTCCCCCTCGCAACCTGAAGAGGGTCTTGAAACCCTAAAAAAAAACTAGCAACCGATCAAAAGGGGCGACTTTACTGGAAGATATTGAAGGAATTTCACGTCCTACCCAATGAACCGAGGGCGAAGGAACTTCTCGATCGTGAGATTTTGTGGTGTGGGTTACAGTCCCTACTCGATGAGGAGGAAGCGCTCGGGAAACTCTGTCCGAGCTGTCGCTCGCAGGTGGAGATGGAGCGATGTCCGTGCTGTGGAGTGCCCACCGAGGATATGGGGATGGCGATCAACACGAGCTTTGATCTGGCACGCTTTGAGCAGATGAAGAAAGGGGAGAGGGTATGATTACGTATCTCGAACAACTACAACAAGAGCAGAAATTTTCCCTACAAGAAAATGGGTTGGAAGAGGATGAGACAACCCTCTCCCTAACTGGTCTGTGGCGAGGGAAAACCTCTCCTATGAGCGAGGGGGAGGAGATCTCTCTGGTGGTGGGGGATCAGTCCTCCTATCTAGGGCAGTGGGAAGAGGAGCGAGTTGCCTTTGAACTATTGCAAGGCGAGCGCTTCCGACAAGAGGGGCGAGGGGGGAAATCCTCCTCTGTCTCGGAACTCGAGGGGGGAGTCTCCTATGTGGTGGAGGAGGTCTCCTCTCTGGAGGGGGGGTCTCTCCCGTCGGTGGAAGGGGGTTCTCTCTTTGTGTCGAGGGGGGGACCCTCTTTCTTGGAACTGGGGGAAATGGAGCAAGTGTCGGGGCAAGAGGGGATGCTATTCGAGCGTGGTGGGATGGAACTACTTGAGAGATGGCAGAGCCTGAGTGCACGCAATGCGAGGGTGAGCAGTGAGCCTGTGGGGGAGGTGGTCCCTCGTACGGGGAGGATC
>JAWXUK010000063.1:0-9897 GCA_044432785.1 Eubacteriales bacterium
CTGCGCCCACTGTGGTTGCAAAGTGGAGGAGCTTACTTCAGATAAACTGGAATCCCTCCCCCTTGCCGAGCTTGCGGCAGAGTGGGAGATCGGACTTCCCACCTTGGAAGACGTGGTAAAGGAACTCAAAAAACCAGGACGTGACCCACGTGACGAGCTTCCACCCCCACTGCTCTCCACCCAAGTGATGGAGGTTAAAGACCTACTCGTGGGGATGGAACTCCAAGGGACGGTGCGCAATGTCATCGATTTTGGAGTGTTTGTAGACATTGGAGTCCACCAAGATGGCTTGGTACACATCAGTAAACTCCCTCGTCGGGTGACACACCCCTCGGAACTCCTCGCTGTCGGCGATATCGTTACGGTTTGGGTTGCTGAAGTGGACGAGAAAAAGAAGAGAATCGGTCTGACCATGCGCAAAGACCAATCCTAAAATCGGTGCAAAAGGATCGCATTTTTGCACCAAACCTACAAAAATGAAAAGGTTGCGTAAGACCACTTGACGAAATGGCACTCTATGTAGTAAAATAGAAGACACTAGCGATCTGATAACACGAGCGAAAATGAAAGAGGAGGATAATAACATGGATATTCAAAGAAAAACAAAAATCATCTGTACCCTAGGTCCTGCAGTGGACAACGACGAGGCGGTGCGTGACCTCATTCTCGCAGGTATGAACGCAGCACGTTTCAACTTTTCCCACGGTAACCACGAGGAGCAATTAGAACGTCTCCAACGTCTCAAAAAAGTGCGTGATCAATTGGGGGCGCCAGTGGCAACCGTCCTCGATACCAAAGGACCTGAAATTCGCATCAAAGGGTTTAAAGATGGCCCTATCAACCTCACAATTGGTGATAAATTCACCCTTTGTATCGACGATGTGGATGGTACAAGCGAGCGTGTCTCGGTTACCTACCAAAACCTTCATAACGAAGTGGCAGTGGGCAACCACATCCTCGTAGATGATGGTTTGGTGGATCTCTGCGTTGAGAAAATCAACGGCAAAGAAGTGGTCTGCGTTGTGGAAAGTGGAGGACCTCTTTCCAATAACAAGAGCATCAATATCCCTGGTGTGAATATCCAACTGCCAGCCCTCACTGAAAAGGACATCTCTGACCTGAAATTCGGTGTGGAGCAAGATTTCGACTTCATCGCTGCTTCTTTTGTGCGTAAGGCAGAGGATGTCATTGAAATCCGCCGCATTTTAGACGAAATGGGTGGACAAAAGGTCAAAATTATCTCCAAAATCGAAAATAAAGAGGGTGTGGACAACCTCGAAGGAATCATCGAAGTATCCAATGCCTTGATGGTGGCTCGTGGCGATCTTGGGGTGGAAATCCCAGCCCATGAGGTTCCTCTCATCCAAAAACGTATGATCAAGCTCTGCAACGAGAAGGGTATCTCGGTCATCACTGCAACACAAATGCTCGATTCTATGATGCGTAACCCTCGTCCTACCCGTGCAGAGGTTTCTGACGTGGCCAACGCAGTCTTTGATAATACCTCGTGCATCATGCTCTCGGGTGAGACTGCATCGGGTAAATACCCCATCGAAGCGGTTAAAACCATGGTGAATATTGCCACTTCTGCAGAAAATTCCATCGACTATTGGCAACAATTTGAAGATGCCCACTTCGTGGTCCATCCCGACGATATTACCGACGCTATCTGCCGTAACTGCTGTAACACAGCAAAGGACGTCGAGGCTAAGGCACTCATCATCTGCACACACTCGGGTTTGACTGCACGGATCATCTCTCGCTATCTACCCCAGTGCAACATTGCTGCCTTCACCACTGATGAAAAATTCCGTCGCCAACTCTCCATCGAGTGGGGCGTGACTGCATTCCTTTATGGCAATGTGGATTCCACCGATCGCCTTTTGTCCATCAGTGCAGAGTGCGCTGTGAAAGAGGGCGTGGTCAAATCGGGAGATACCGTGGTCATCGTTGCAGGTGTGCCCATTGGCAGCAGTGGTATCACAAACCTTATCAAAGTTTCCATTATCCCTTGATTACCGATAGAAAATAACTGTGTTAGCCCATTAAAAAGAGAAGATTTTGTGAGGAACTCTGTTCCACACGCTTCGTTGAAATAACTAACAGAGTCACAAAAATGATTATTCCGTCTTGAAAAAGACGGAATAATTCATATTACCCAAGGAGTCCCTATGAAAAAAACACTCAAAAAAGGGAAGGTCGCCCTTATCATCCTATTATCTGTGACCATTTCCCTCTATTTATGGGGACAATCAGCCAAGCAAAATGCCAGATGGCTCCCCGATTATCCCAAAACCGACCTCACCGAACTGCTTACGAAACTAGAGGAGGATATCAACCTCACCTCGGAGGAGTATGATCTTCTCTATGCCCAAACGGGGATTGGGGAGGAGGGGCTGGATCGGCTAATTCAAGCCGGACGTCAAGGGGAACTCTTGGGGTTTCAGGCACTCTACTTTGCTGAAATTCCTTATGTTAATGTCTCGAATACCATCCTCACAAACGAGGAATATTTCATTACAGAACAGGGGGAGCGCAACAATCTCATCCCACTGGTCCCCCTCCAACCAGGGGATATTCTCCTCACGCCTAGTTCTCATTTTCTCGGTTGGAGACAGGGGCACGCAGCCATTGTGATTGATCATGAAACCACCTTAGAATCGGTGCTCCTCGGACAAAATTCCCTCCTTCAGCGGGTGGGGAAATGGAGTGGATTTCCTGCCGTGATTGTGCTCTCCCTCAAAGAAAATAGTGAGCAAGAGGGGCTCGCTGCTGCTCAAATTGCACTAGAGTACCTTAATGACGTCCCTTATGACCTTACGGTAGGGGTATTTTCGAAAAAAGACGTCACTGATGGGGTGTTAGAGGGGACCCACTGCTCACACCTCGTGTGGCAGAGCTATCAACGGGGTGGCATCGACCTCGACTCGAATGGAGGGCTCCTCCCGACCCCTCAAGATATCGCAAGAAGTCCTCACCTCGAAGTGCTTCAGTTATGGGGGGTTGACCCTGAAAAAATGTGGAATTAGCCGTGGAAGGAAAGGTGGTATCAATTATGGATCTATCATCCAAGGTCTCAGAACTTAAAGGAGTGGGGGAGGCTCGTGCCAAAAAACTCGCAAAAATGGATATTGTCACGGTGGCAGATCTGCTCGCTCACTTCCCTAAGGGGTATGAAGATCGGCGAGAAATTCATGAAATTTGTACAGCGCCAATCGGCGAAACGGTGTGTATCAAGGCCACAGCTGTGGAGCACCCTCGGTTGCAAAATGTACGCAGGGGGCTAGACCTCGTGCAGATTAAGGTTTCAGATCGTCGTTCCTCCCTTCACATCAGCATCTTTAATCAGCCCTACGCCATGAGCTTTTTGCGAGCCGGAACCGAGTATCTTTTTTGTGGTGCTGTTTCTCAACAGTATGGGCGATTCACCATGACAAATCCGGTTTTCGAGCGAGTGGGGGAACAAACATTTACGGGTAGATTGGTGCCAAAATACCACCTAACATCTGGAGTTTCCAACCTATTGCTAAGTGTAATGATGAGGGAAGCCTTGGATCATTGTGGGAAAAACGTAGAGGATACCCTGCCGAAAGCCCTCTCTTCCACCATGAAAGATCCGGTTTTTGCCTACGAAAATATCCACTTTCCAGCAGATGACGAGGCACTTGAGTGTGCGAGGGAGCGTCTCGCCTTTGAAGAATTGTTCTATCTTTCTATCGGGCTCTCTCGGCTCAAAGGGCGTCGAGAAGAGGGGAGTCGCCCCCCTATACCAACCCTTCCCATCGACGAATTTCCCGTCCCCTTCGAGCTCACAGGGGCGCAGCGTCGAGTGATGGAGGAGATGGCAAGAGATATGCTATCAGGTCGTGCCATGAATCGTTTGGTACAGGGTGATGTGGGCTCGGGTAAAACTGCAGTTGCGGCTTACGGGGCACATCTTGCAGTGGCAAATGGGCATCAAGTGGCAATGATGGTACCCACAGAAGTGCTTGCCAATCAGCATTTTCGCTCCCTCGAGACCCTCCTCAAACCACTTGATATCAAGGTAGGCGTGCTCACAGCCTCCCTCTCTGCAAAGGAAAAACGTCAGGTGCTTAAAAACCTGAAAGATGGCACCATCCAATTTGTCATCGGGACACATGCGCTACTCTCGAAAGGGGTGGAATTTTCTGATCTTGCCCTCGTGATCGCCGATGAGCAACACCGTTTCGGTGTGGATCAACGTGCTGCGCTCTCGGCAAAGGCACAGGGGGCGCCCCATATTTTGGTGATGTCGGCAACCCCTATCCCACGGACGCTAGCCCTCATGATTTACGGAGATTTAGAGGTTTCGGTCATCGATGAACTCCCCCCGAACCGTACCCCTATCGAAACCTATGTGGTGGGGGAGGACAAACGGGCTCGCATGATGGCGTTCGTGGACAAACAAATCACCGAAGGGCGACAGGTCTATATTGTGTGCCCTGCCGTCGAAGAGAAAACCGACGATACCTCGGAGGGACCTGATCTCAAAGCTGTCACGGTCTATGTCGAGGAACTTCAAAGCAAAGTGTTCCCTCAATATCGTCTCGCTTTCCTCCACGGCAAACGCAAACCGAAGGAAAAAGAGGCTGTGATGGCAGGATTTAAGGGGGGCGAGATTGATATTTTGGTCTCTACCACGGTGATCGAGGTGGGGGTGGATGTGCCCAATGCAAATCTCATCATCATCGAAAATGCCGATCGTTTCGGACTCTCGCAACTCCATCAACTGCGAGGACGTGTGGGTCGTGGCGAGCACAAATCCTACTGCGTGCTCATCACTTCCACACGCAACACCGATACCCTCCATCGACTCAACACTCTAGCCTCCACCACCGACGGCTTCAAAATCTCGGAAGAGGACCTTAAAATCCGTGGACCGGGGGACTTTTTCGGTAGCCGTCAGCACGGACTGCCCAGCTTGAAGCTTGCTGATCTCTCAGGGGATATGCGCACCCTATCCTCAGCGCAAGAGAGCGCACGCACCCTCCTCGAGGCAGACCCCGATCTTACAAATCCCGAACATGCAGGGGTGAAAAAGAGGGTGGAGGCAATCTTCGAGCAGACTGCAGATATTTTCAACTAAAGTGAGGGAAAATGATGAATATAATAGAGATTACAACCAAGCACCGTGCCGAAGTGCTAGAAATGGTGCAAGATTTCTACTCAGGGGAGGCAGTGGATCACCCTGTTAACCCTGTGATCCTAGAGCGCACCTTTGACGACGTCGCAAACCCTGAAAATAACACAATCACGGGTTATCTCATCATGGAAGAGGGGGAAATCGCAGGATATTGCTACCTCACCAGTCTATATGCGTGCGAAGTGGGGGGGATATGTATCCTCATCGAGGAAATTCACATCAAGGCAGAGTATCGAGGCAAGGGCTTGGGTAGAGCAGCGATGGAGTGGGTGAGAGCCCAAAATCCCGAGGCAAAACGCTTTCGCTTAGAGGTCACAGATGCAAACCGTGGTGCCGTGGCACTTTACCAAAAACTTGGCTATCAATTTCTTAATTATAAACAAATGACTTTGGACATGGAGTAAATATTATGAAAAATTATCTGGAACTGACAAAAGAAATCCAAGAACATGATCAACCCCACCACAACTGCGCCCAAGTGATTTTATGCACTTTTTCGGAAGAAATGGGGATGGACTATGATCAAGCCTTCGCTATGGGGACACATTTTGGCGCTGGTATGCGCTGTGGGGGGACCTGTGGCGCCATTACAGGGGGACTGATGGTGCTAGGGGGACTTGACCACTCTTCCCTCAAGGCGAAACAATTGATGATGAATTTTCAGGAAAATCACGGTTGTACTGACTGTAAAACCCTTCTTCAAAAGTCAAGAGAAGGGGATGGAAACCCAAAGCATCACTGTCGTGACCTTGTGCGTGAAATGGTATCCAACCTCGAAACCATGATCTGTGAAGAGGGATAAGGTCGAAGAAATCCCACTGCTCCTGCTGGCATGGTTTGCACAAAATGCGAGGGTATTACCGTGGCGCACCACCTCAACCCCTTATAACGTCTGGGTTTCTGAGGTGATGCTTCAGCAAACACGAGTGGTGGCGGTCATCGGATATTACGAGCGATTTTTAGAGGAACTCCCCACGGTTTCACACCTTGCAAACTGCTCGGAAGAGCGTCTGCTCAAGCTGTGGCAGGGACTGGGATATTATAATCGGGCTCGAAACCTTCAACGTGGCGCCCTGCAAATTATGGAACACCACGATGGCATCTTCCCCTCTACTTACGAGGAAATTATCGGTCTATCAGGGATTGGGGAGTATACTGCCGGAGCCATCTCTTCCATCGCCTTCGGACTGCCGAGGGTTGCAGTGGACGGCAACGTACTACGAGTGATGGCTCGCATCTACGGAGAAGAGGGTGAGATCACCACCCCAGTCGTCAAACGAAAAATTACGGCACAGGTGGAGCAAATGCTTCCCATCGCGCACGCAGGGGACTTTAACCAGAGTATCATGGAACTGGGGGCTACGGTCTGTCTGCCAAATGGGGCGCCATTGTGCGAGAAATGCCCTGTTGCCATCCACTGCGATGCTTACTTGACCGATAAAACAGGAGAAATTCCCAAAAAGACACCGAAAAAACCACGTAAAGTGGAGAATCGAAAGGTCTATCTCCTCTTTTGTGAGGGGCGTGTCGCTCTGCGTAAGCGTCCCTCGAAGGGACTGCTTGCAGGCTTGTGGGAATATCCCCATTACCTGGAAGGGGAGGTCCCTGAGAGCATGAAAAATGCCACCAAAATCTTGGTGGCGAAGCATATTTTCACCCATATCGAATGGAGAATGACAGGTTACACCCTAGAAACCCCAACCATGAGCGAAGAATTTTGTTGGGTGGATAAGTCGCAATGGGTGGACTATGCCATCCCCAATGCTTTTTCGGCGTTTGAACCATGGGAATGGATCAATTCGCAGCATCCAGAGCATCAATGAGTCGATCAAGACGGATCGCATCCTTTGGAAATGCCTTAAATTGCGCCAGATAGATTCCAACATCGGTGTTTTTGCTCAAACTGCTAGAGATATTGATTTGTTTCTCAAGATCGCTTAGCCAAGACTGTACTTGAGAAGGATTGGTTTCTAAAACCGAGCGCAGCGCACGACCTTTGCCGGTTATTTGCGTATGAGTTGCCATTAAAGTACCCCTTTTATGTGATGATATTAGTGTAACAGGTATTCAAGTTCTTGTCAAGGTGAATGGCCTAAAAACAAGCAAATGGGGATTCCTTCCAGTGAGGGAATCCCCATTTTTTTATTCTTCTTGCATTTCTTTTGCAGCTTGGATTGCTTTGGTTTGGGCTGCAGGAGGACATTCCTCATATCGGACAAAA
Source organism: Eubacteriales bacterium (assembly GCA_044432785.1). Classification (GTDB taxonomy): domain Bacteria; phylum Bacillota; class Clostridia; order Oscillospirales; family Oscillospiraceae; genus JAWXUK01. The sequence continues at coordinate 7,386 of JAWXUK010000063.1, forward strand.
TCGAGTTCAAAAGTGCCACGGGACTGTGTCATGGCTCGTAAATCAATGGCATAGGTGGTCATTTCGGCCATTGGAACCTCGGCTTCCACCAGTTGTTCACCATCGTCGTTCTGGCTCATGCCAAGGACACGACCACGACGCTTGTTTAGATCTCCGATAATGTCCCCCATGTAGCTATCAGGGATGGAGACCTTAAGGGAACCAACAGGTTCGAGGAGGACAGGGTTTGCTTCGGGAAGAGCAGCCTTGTAGGCAATTTGGGCTGCCATCTTGAAGGCGACTTCGGAGGAGTCCACAGGGTGATAGGAGCCATCGTAGAGGACGGCTTTGAGCTCAACCATCGGATAGCCTGCGAGCACACCATGTTGGGCTGCCTCTTTGATCCCCTTTTCCACAGCTGGGAAGAAGTTTTTGGGTACTTTGCCTCCCACCACTTCGTCGGCGAAGAGAAAGCTATCGGCTTCGGGACATGGCTCGAATCTCATCCAGACATCTCCAAACTGACCAGATCCACCGGTTTGTTTCTTGTGACGACCTTGTTTTGTGACGGTGCCACGAATTTTCTCACGATAGGGGACACGGGGCTCGGCAAGTTCTGCCTCGACGTTAAATCGTGTCTTGAGCTTTGCCACGAGGACGTCAATGTGGATATCCCCAGTTCCCGAGACCACGATTTGCCGTGTTTCGGCGTTGTTTTCCACAGAGAAACTACGATCCTCTTCGTTCATACGGAAGAGACCACTGGAAATTTTCTCTTCCTGTCCACGCACTTTTGGCGAAATTGCCACGCTATAGCAAGGTTTTGGGAAGGGAATTGGAAGAAGTGGCACCACTTTTCGTGGGTCGCAGAGGGTATCACTGGTGTGGAGACGATCCATTTTACTAATGGCGCCAATGTCACCACAGCCGAGCTCTTTTACCTCGACTGCCTTCTTTCCGTGCATGACGTAAAGCCGTCCAATCTTCTCGTTTGCCCCTGTGCGGGAGTTCACCAAGGTTAAATCCGAGGTGATCACGCCAGAATGGACCTTAATGAAGGAATATTTTCCGTATTGATCCGACATGGTTTTGAAGACAAAGGCACAGGGCACGCCACCGGGGGAGACTACAAATGGCTCGTTTCCTTCGGGTAGGACGGCAGTACGGGGGACTCCTTCCGTGGGATTAGGCATCAAATCAATGATCATATCGAGGAGCATCAAGGTGCCGATACATTGATGCGCAGACCCACAGGTCACAGGGAAGAGAGAGAGTTCACGCACCCCTTGACGGAGACCGTTGTTCATTTCGACATAGCTAAAGTCCTCGCCTGCGAAGAATTTTTCCATGAGTTCTTCACTGGTTTCGGCAACCGATTCTTTGAGGGAGTCGGAGTAATTTGTGACCACTTCGAGTTTTTCTTCAGGGAGCTCGATCTCGATGCGTTTGCCGTCCTGCATTTCGTAGGCACGTTTGTTGAGCACGTCGATGATGCCGGTGATTCGCTTATCGTCATCCCAAATGGGGACCACCACAGGGGCGATTTTGTTGCCAAAACGCTCACGCAGTTCTTCAAATGTTTTGTTGTAGTCGCTATTTTCTTCGTCGGTTTTGGAGATGTAGATGGCACGAGGCATCTTACGTCCCTCGCAGTATTTCCAAGCCTTCTCGAGTCCAACGCTGATCCCATCCTTTGCCGAGCAAACGATGATAGCAGCATCGGCCACACGCAAAGCCTGCAAAACTTCACCAGAGAAATCAAAGTTTCCAGGGCAGTCAAGTACATTGATTTTACAACCATGATACTCGATGGGCGCCACAGCAGCAGAGATGGAAATTTGGCGCTTGATCTCTTCGGCTTCAAAGTCGCAATAGGTATTTCCGTCGGTGGTTTTTCCCATGCGATCAATGGCATCTGTCATGTACAAAAGGCTCTCAGCGAGGGAGGTCTTTCCGTTGGCACCGTGCCCGATGAGGCAGATGTTACGGATGTTGTTTACGGAATAGCTCATATAATTTCTCCTTTAAAGTGATATCTGGGTCACTGTAGTCATTATACACTAAAGTGCGATAAAATGCAAGCATTTTTTTGTAAGATATAACAATAAATTTCGATTAGAGCGAAAAAAGGTCCCCCACCAAAAATTGGTAGGGGACAAAAGAGAGGAAAAAAAGGGAAATTACGAAGAAAGAGGTAGCACCAACAGATAGAAGTCGGTTTCGCTCTCGGTAAAGGTGGCACCAAAGAGGGGGGAGACCCTAAACACTTGCTCGTAGCTCAAGGTGGCATAGGCGAGGTCGGGGAAAGCGCTCGAGACACTCAAAGACTCCTCCTCGGGGAGGAACCCTAAATAATGAGGGTCGGTGGGGTATTGGGATAGCACCAAGATGGCGACAGGGGGGGAATCTAAGGTCTCTGCGAGGAGATAGAATGATTCATAGTTGGGTTGCGCATTAGATGAGAAATAGATGGGGGTAATATCGGTGGCGCCAGGGTTGCGCCCCCCCTGGGTAGAGGAGGTGTCCAAGGCTG
>JAWXUK010000064.1:0-9876 GCA_044432785.1 Eubacteriales bacterium
AGAGTCCGATAGAGTTAAGATAGGAGAGCAAGGTGCCACCAGAAGCGATATTACAATCAAGAGCACTACGGCACACCAGTGCCATGTCGCCACGGGTAAATTCGCTATCGCCGGTGTAGTGAAGTCCGAGGGAAGAGGCTAATTCATAGGTATTCGCATAGACCGCATCGTAACCAAGCATTTTTAGAACCATAAAGACGAAATCATATTCGCTGATCGAGTCGTTAGTGCCAAATCTTGTGGAGCTCACTCCGTGGGTGATCCCCATATAATACCCGTAGCTCACGAAAGGGAGCGCCCAGGCATTGCCATCACTCAAATCGTTGAAATTATGGGGATAGCTACCAGACTGCGCTGCTTCTTTTTGACCACCGAGACCGATGATCATGACAAGGGCTTGGGCACGGGTAGGCTGAGTGGAGAGGCTGTAGTTCACAGAGTTATCGGCATTGGTGCCAACCCCATTGAAGAGACCGAGTTTATTGAGTTCATTTGCAGCTGCGAGGGAGGCAGTGGTCTGTGCAAAGGCAGGGGTCGAGAGGGAGACCGTCATCACGAGTGCGACAAGAAAAGACATAATACGCATAAATAAGCTCCTATTCAAAATAAAATATTGGAAATCGCAGAAGTTATAGCGAAGGGTGGGAAATCGGTGCAGGAGAGAGGGTTAGAGGATTTGCGAACCTAAAATGGCTGCAATCATCAAGGGGATATTAAAGTGCAGGAAGGTTGGGATACAGGTATCCCAGATGTGGTTGTGTTGCCCGTCGGCATTGAGTCCCGAGGTAGGGCCTAAGGTGGTATCTGAAGCAGGGGAGCCAGCATCACCAAGGGCTGCAGCCGCTGCGATCAAAAGGATTGTGGCAGAGGAGCTAAAGCCCATGCGTGCGCAAAGAGGAACATAGATCATCGCAAGAACAGGGATGGTACTAAAGGAAGATCCAATTCCCATTGTCACTAAGAGTCCGATGCCAGTGATCATCGTAGCGGCAACCAATTTGCTACCACCCATCAATGACACGGCAGCGTCAACCAAATCCTCAACACCACCGGTTGCCTGCATGACATTTGCAAAACCACCAGCAACAAGCATGATAAAGGCGATAAATCCCATGATTTTTACGCCACCGTAAAATTGTGCATCGATATCTCGCCACTTGATGGCGCCGCCTAAAATCAGGATGAGCAGTCCCACCATCGCAGAAAGGGAGAGCGAGGTGTCCCACTTTTCAAGTCCGTACATGATTTGCATCAATGTAATCACGAGGAGTGCCACGATTGTCACCCAGTGCTTTTTCTCAAGTTTGTCCGAGAATTGCTCCTCTTGCGTGGCGAGGGTGAGGTTTTCGTAGTCACGAGAGGGGCGATAGGTTACCAAAATGGCAATCATCAGCCCGAATAACATGGCAAGAGCAAGAATCCAATTAACCGAGGCGACATCTGAAATGGTAACCTCCATACCGTTTTCGGTCATATTCTTGACGATAATGCCTTGAAATATGGATCCAAACCCGATCGGAACTGCGATATAAGGTGCCTTCAATCCGAAGGCGAGGGAACAGGCCATAGCACGACGGTCGAGCTTTAGCTCGTTCATTAGGAGGAGGAGAGGGGGGATCATAATAGGAATAAAGGCGATATGAACCGGAATGATATTTTGGGATAAGCACGAAATTCCAGCAAAGACTAAGAGCATCACCATCTTTTTTCCACGGATGGCATGGGCGACTTTGCGACCCAAAATATCTGCAATCCCTGTGTACGCCATCGAGGAAGCGAGGGTTCCCAAGAGGATATAGGACAAAGCAGTCTCGCCATTGCGAGAAAAACCACTCGTGATCAGTCCACTGATTTCACCAATCGACATCCCAGCCGTCAGTCCAGAGGCATAGACCGAAATGAGCAGAGCGAGCAAGACGTTGAGCCTCATCAAACAGAGCAGACATAGTAAGACAACACCTAAAAGTACAGGATTTATCATCATTCTTTCTCCAATTTTAGTTTAGCGAGAGAAGTACGAAAGACACCCTCCCGAATATAGTACACTCTAGTATAACATAAAAACGACAAAAAAACGTCAAAAACAACACGGATAGACAACTCAATCTTTGAGAAATGGAGATAGCACATCCGAGGTCAAGGGGAGGAGTTCGAGGGTATCACGCTCGAAAAGAGGGGCGAATTTCTGGAGAATAGCCCCTTGATGGCTATGTTGGAAGGAGGTCACAAGCAAAAGAGGCAGTTCCAAGAGTGTTCGACACAAAAGAGCCACGCTCATCCCATCCATCCAGTGCAATTGATCGATGACCAAAACCACCCGATATCGTGAGGATAGCCAGCCAAAAAGGGAGAGAATTTCGTGAGAAATCACGTGGTACGAGATGGAATTGAGGGTTGTAATCTCGCTGCTACGCAAAAGGGTGTGAAGCCTTGTATAACAAGGGGCATCCATGGCAATCCCCCCCTCTTCGACCAGCGAAGTAATGGATTCAAAGAGCGCAAGCCAAACCACAAGGTCAAACCCTTGCTCGTTTCTCGTGGCACTCGCACAGAGGGGCAACAGAGGGAGGGGAGAGCTAGATACTTGCGCCATAAGGGAAGAGAAATCCGAACCAGATTCCCCTACGAATGCGAGGGATCGATAGGGAAGGTGGTGGGAAAATCGTTCCAAAGTGGTCATCAAAGCCGAGCAAGGGGGCTCGTGGCTGAGAACTGGGGGCTTTTGCCCCTCTACCAGAGCAGATTTCCAAAGGGCTTGGGTTTTGGGAACAGGTGCGACATCTAGTTCTTTTTTAAGGGATTGCGCTAAATCTTGGTAAAAAGAGACAGCAAGCCCCCACAGTTGCGCCCCCATCAATTTCTCGATGGCAGTGCAATAGGCAGTTTCATTATAGGGGTCGTGCCGTAGGAGGGCAGCACGATAGCAGAGCGCATGCTCCTCAAGACAGAGGGGGGAATGAAGCATTTGATGAGCAGCAGCAGCGAGATAGCTTTGGCGAAATTGCTCTTGAAGTTCCTCCACCCATTGGTCGAATTCATAGCTATTTTTGATGTAAAAGTGCGAGAATACCTTATGATGAGGGGTGGATAGGAGTATACCAGGGGAGAGGGAATCCCAGTCGAGGGTGAGGGGGGTATCTGGGTTTATCCCGACCACGAAATTTCCACAGGTAACGATGAAGGAGGCGCCGAAGATCTGCTTGATCCGATAGAGTGCCTCTCGTAGGTTTTTGCGTCCAGCCCCCTCAGCCGTATCCCCCCAAAAGGTGTGGATGAGGGCTTGTCGTGTGGTGGTTTTGTGGACGCAGAGGTAGTAAAAGACCCCTTCCACCTTTTTATAAGGAAAGGCAACCTCAATTCCATCCATTTCCACAGAAGGAGGCCCCAAAATAGTGACCGAAATCACGGCACATCGCCCCCTTAGCTCAGTTTCATGATATCTTCGAGGAGCTTCATGACACTCTCACGAGTGGTCGCCCAACTGGTGCAGAAACGAACCACAGTTCTGCCATCTTCCAGTGACTCCCACACTTCAAAACCATAGTTTTCTTGAAGGGCTTCGAGCTGACTTTGGGTGAGAATGGGAAACTGTTGGTTGGTCCAGCTTTGCATAAGCATGGGGATGCCACGGCGAGCAAATCCATCACTAATGGCGAGAGCGAAGTCGATTGCTTCCTTCCCGATTTTGTGGTAGAGATCATTTTGAAAGAGGGTCTCGAATGAGATGCCGAGGATACGTCCCTTGGCAAGCAGTCCCGAAGTTTGCTTGATCATATTGCGAATTCCAGCATCCTCGCCCGAAGGGATGACCAGTGCCTCGCCACAAAGGGCGCCACATTTGGTGCCACCAATGTAGAAGGCATGACATAGATTTGCAAGATGAGGGAGGGTGAGCTCGTTTTTAGGGCTTGCAAGTGCGTAGGCGAGACGTGCCCCATCGAGGTAGAGAGGGATGGCGTAGCGATCACACACCTCACGCAGTTTAGTGAGTTGCTCGAGGGAGTAGAGGGTACCGCTCTCGGTTGGGTGGGAGACATAAACTGCGCCAGGTTCCACAGCGTGCTCCCGATTGTTATCCGAGAAGTAGGTATTGCAATATGCCTCCACTTGATCTGCTGTGATGGTGCCGTCCTCAGAGGGGAGGGTGAGCACTTTGTGTCCTGTAGACTCGATAGCACCGGTCTCGTGGGTGGCGATGTGTCCTGTGTGAGCTGAGAGCACCCCTTGCCATGGACGCAGCATCCAAGCCAGTGTGGTTTTATTAACCTGGGTTCCCCCCACCAAAAAGTGCACTGCTGCATGGGGGGCTTCGCAGGCAGTTTTAATGGCTGCCTCGGCTCGCTCGCAAAATTCGTCCATACTGTAACCGTCGGCTTGGACGGTATTTGTGGCAATCAGGGCATTTAGAATATCAGGGTGGCAACCCTCTAAATAGTCGCAACGAAATCCAATCATAGTGGAATCCTCTTTTCTAATATAGTGTGAATACGATCCTTTTATTGTATCATAGTTATAGGAATGAAGTCAATAGATTACCAAGCAAAGAAGGGAGATCTTGTAAAAATGAACGGAGTGCAAGCTTGTGATTTTTGACAAAAAAATTCCCTCCCGAAGGAGGGAAACAGCAGAAAAGCCGTGTAGCGTGACACCCCTCGCAAGGGGGGAAAGCATCATAGAAATTCCAACTGGTCGATGACGGCTTGGCCGAGTGGGGTGAGTGCAATAGAACCTACATCAATGCGACAACCATCGAAGAGAGCATCCCCACCGTGAACCGACTCGTCCACCGTTGCTTTGAGCAGAGCAAACGCATCGGAATCCTCGTAAAGAGTGTAGTCGGCATTGGGGAGGGGGGTATCGTAGTCGAGGGTGAGCAGTTCGAGCTCTTCTAGTTCGAGCAAGGTGCCACCGACGAGCTTAATTTCGTCGAGTGTTTGGGTGGCACTCTCGAGGTAGACAGGGGCGAGTGCAGTGGAAACGAGATGGTCAGATTGACTGGAAATGAGGGAAAATTGCGCCAGTGGAAGGTAGGCGAATTGCGCCATTTTGGTTAAAAATTCCGCTTGGCCTTCGGTGAGAAAGATCTCACGCATATTCCCTTCTGCGCCGGTACGAGGGGTATCCCCGACCGAGCAACCACCGCAACCACAACTGCAGGTATGACCGGAACCGTGGTCGGAATGATTATGACCACCGCAACAGCCTTCGTGATGATGAGACATGGAAATCCTCCTAAAAGTTATGAGAAACTAACCATAAGTATATCAGAAGAACCACGCTTTGTCAAGGGGGAAAAGTTCTTTCCCTAAGATACCCTCATCGGCACGCCGTATGTGGAAAAACGCACGTCTAAATCGGTGTTAAAGTTATCAATCGCCTTCATGAGTCCGATACAGCCCACTTGAAAGAGGTCGTCCATATTCTCGCCTCGACCACTAAATTTTTGAATGACCGAGAGCACAAGACGAAGATTACAAGCAATGAGTGTTTCCCGTGCATGGGGGTCCCCCTCTTTCACACGGAGCAAGAGTTCTTTGGTTTCTTCATTTTTAAGCACCTTTAGCTTGGATGTGTCCACACCACTGATTTCTACTTTATACTGCATGAATGAAAAATCCTTTCTATTTCTATCCCTATAAAGGGTGGCATATGTCCACCGATTTGAGGAATAGATGGCTACTTAAAGTATCTCCCACACGATTCATTTCATACCCAAACCCAGCAAATAAAGTATAGAAAATTTATACTTTCTCGACAACTTTCGATGGCATTTTCCCTCGCAATAGGATTGAGACTGATAGCAGTTATGAGGTGGTAAGTAGTTCGATTTGCCCCACTGAGATCTCAAATGCAGTACGTTCTTGTGCGCCGTCGGGGAGTTTTTTGGTGTAGATACGGCTTTGCAGTCGTCCTTCGAGGGAGAGGGTGGTCCCCACGGTCAGACAGCCACAACGTTGTGCCAGCGATCCCCACGAAATACAGGGGAGATAGTCGGTTCGCCCATAGGAGCGATTGATAGCGATCATCATATCGCAAATATCACGACCGAGAGGGGTGCGCCGATAGTTGGGGGGCTTGCACAGGGTGCCGGCTAGTTGTAGCGTGTTGACATCGCAACCTCGCTCACGGATAATGGTGTGAGCAAAGACCGTGATGATCAGTCGGCGACCTTGGGGAGTGTGGTTGTTGAAAGAGCGCACCTCCCCTGCGATGGTAAGGTGATCCCCTTGTGCGAGACAGGACTGATCGAGCAGGGTTTCAGCCAACAATACGTTGACCTCGTCATGGGTCCCCGAGAGCCGTGACACAGCAAAGACCAAGGTATAATAGTCGGCGCCGTGACTGGTGTGGGAGAAACGTGGTGGCTGTGCGATACAGCCGTGGAGTAGAATTTGATTTTTGTTCCAGTTGTGTTCCATAGGCATAGTGTAACATCTCCTTTGATGATACACTTTATGAGAGGGAATGGGAAAGTATGTCCACAAAATATAAAAGAGGTGAGTTCGGACCCGAAGAGATCAAAAAATCACCCCATGTCCATGACACAGGGTGATTGAAATATCCATTAGACCGAGAAGCTCACTTTACCGTCGCTAATGTGGTAGATGGCACCTTCTACAGCAACCTCACCACTTTGGAAGAGCTCGTGCATAACAGCACTTGAGTAAATGCGATCGATACCGTGGCGCACATTCAAAATCTCGGCGTCACGGGCAGAACGGGTGGAACCGATACCACGGTTGACCTCGTTGATAATACTTTGGATGCAACCTTCGGCATAGCCACCCAAGGCAGCTCCGACGGCGCCACAGCCCTCGTGTCCTAGTACCAAAACTAGTTTGCAGTGGAGGTGGAGGACGGCATATTCAATACTACCAAGCTCGAAATCGCCGATGACGTTACCCGCAGTACGAATGACAAAGAGATCTCCGATACCAGCCGAGAAAATATGCTCGGGAGGGACACGGGAGTCGGAACAGGTGATGACCACGGCATAGGGATGTTGACCATTATCGGTGGTATCTTTTCGACGATCCACAGCAACCGGAGCGACGTTTTTCTTCGCATCTAGATATAGCTGGTTTCCCTCTTGCATATACTTTTTGACTTCACGAGGGGTTTTGAATTTAGGAGCGAGGGGCCGGGTTTTGGTGGCAGTGAAATTAAGGAAACACAACACAATCACAACAATGCACAGAGCACCGATGATGATTTGGGGAAGTGGACTTTCAAAAGGCATAGAAAACACTCCAGACTAGAAAATTACTATTATAAAAATAGCGAAAAGTGAATGATAGCCGTCGCCAAGCGACGAGAACTGATCAAACCGATAAAATCAATATTCCATATTATACCATAAGAGCAGAGAAGATTCAAGACTAAAATTTAAAAAAAGAAAAATTTTTAGTCAGTGTCCTCGTTTCGATCTTGGGACTGTCCCCATTTATCCATAAAGTAAGCGATGACAAAGCCAATGGATGCGCAGACCACACTGGTGATTAGCTCACTCGTGCTGATAAAGGAGAGGGGGACGATGGGAAGGGTGGAGGCGATGACAAAACCGATGATGCAGTGAAAGGTGACGCTATAATGTCGCTTAAAGAGGGCTTCCACCCCACGAGCTGCTAGCAAAACCGTTCCGAGGACCCCAACCCCAAAGGGAACCAAAACCGTGAGGTCGAAGCGAGAAATTCCATCGGTAAGGGGCTGATATAAATTTAAAAAGAGCAAAAGGGAGGAGGAGCTCATCCCAGGGACAATGATGCTCCCACCCCAAAGCACCCCACAAAAGAGGTACCAACCGAGGTTTGGGGTGATGGTGATGGCTTGACTTAGCTGTAGTCCCATGAAAAATGCAGTGAGCAAGCAGGTACTGATTACCAGAGCAATCCACGCCTTGTAGGTGCGTCCTTCTTGTCCTGCCTCACGAAAGAGGGAGGGGAAGACCCCTAAAATGAGTCCGATGAAGGTGGATATCACCACGGTGGATTGCGCCTCTAAGAGGGAGGCGATGAGCCCAGAGAGGGCGAAAAAACCAGAAAGTCCCCCAATGGCAATGGGGATAAACATTTTATAGTAGCGCTTGACCCCTGTCAGTGGGTGGGAAAACATCTCCATCATGGGCTTATAAATCCCAAAAGCGACACAGAGAACCCCACCACTAATTCCAGGGAGAATACCACCGATTCCGATGAGTGCCCCCCGAAAGACATAGGCAATCCAGTGGGCAAGATTTTTAGGAGCATAATCTTTCATAGATACCTCGATTATATTGTTGTAAATTTCGGCGATATTCGCCTTTTTACATTATAATCTCTCATCGTGAGAATGTCAAGGAAATTCCACAGGCACACTTTGCGTTTCAGGGTGTCAAAAAAACATCTGGATAAAAAGCCTCGCAGAGTTTCGCCCCTCGGAAGGGGCGAAATAGAAACAAAATCAGTCTTTTACTCTGGCTCCGCCAGAGTAAAAGCACTTCTCGAGAAAAAATAGCGACAATTTCGTGAGAAATCGAGCTGTTTTTTCTTGCAATCCAAAATCTGTCGAAAAAGGCTTTGCTTTTTTCGACTGACTGAGGCACACTTTGTATCAATGGTCATAGAATGGAAGGATTACGGAAAGGAACTTTAAGTATGAGTCAATATATTATTCCATTATTCTTAACCCTGATGGCAGGGTTGTGCACAGGGATCGGCAGTCTATTTGCCTTTTTCGTCAAAGGAGAGCAAAAAAAGTTTTTGTCCTATTGCTTGGGATTTTCAGCAGGAGTGATGATTTATGTTTCAATGATCGAGATATTTCAAAAAGGTTGGGTGGCCCTCGCTGTCATTTACGGCGAAAAACAAGGGCTACTCATGACCATGGTGGGATTTTTCTCGGGGATGTTTTTCATCAGTTTCGTGGATAATTTAATCCCACAAGTGCCTCAAACCGAACTCTCCCCCGATGGGGATAAAGAGAAAATGCTGAGATCGGGACTCTTCACGGCGCTTGCCATAGGACTGCACAACTTCCCAGAAGGGCTTGCCACATTCGTCTCAGCACTCCAAGATCCACAGGTGGCAATCCCCATCGTGGTGGCAATCGCCATCCATAATATTCCGGAAGGGATCGCAGTTTCGGTTCCCATTTACTACGCCACAGGGGATAAGAAGAAGGCACTCTTTTACTCCTTTTTATCGGGATTATCCGAGCCAATTGGCGCCATTGTGGGCTTCTCGCTCCTGTTGCCCTTTATGAATGATGCCGTTTATGGGGCACTCTTTGCCTTTGTGGCAGGGATTATGGTATTTATCTCGATGGATGAGCTCCTCCCCTCGGCACGCAACCACGGACACGAGAATCTCTCGATTTGGGGGGCTGTATCCGGCATGATGTTGATGGGAGTGAGCCTGTGGCTCTTTTTATGAAGGAGATGGAAAATTTTTCCATCTCTCTTTTTTTGACAAATAAAGGGACAACCCGTGTGGTATAGTGCAACTATAGAAGGAGTTGATACCATGCAATTTTGGCAAAGCAAGCCGATAGAGGAACTCGTATCCCAACATCAAACCACATTCGAGGGACTCACCCAGGCACAAGGGGAGGAGAGATTGGCGCAAAATGGACCAAACCAACTCACCCCACCTCGCAAAATATCACTTGCGAGAAGAATCCTCAAACAGCTCTGCGATCCTATGATAGTAGTGCTATTGGGGGCAGCAGGGCTATCCCTCCTCGCCAGTGGGGGTGAGGATAAAATGGATCCCATCATCATCTTGGTCATCGTGGTGGTCAATTGGGTGATCGCCATTTCACAAGAGGACCACGCACAACGTGCCTTAGAAGCGCTCCAAGTTATGACATCCCCACGAGCAAGGGTGCTTCGTGATGGGG
>JAWXUK010000065.1:0-9719 GCA_044432785.1 Eubacteriales bacterium
AACGCTCGGTTTCGCCGTAGTCTATCTTGGCCAAGGTTTGATAGAGGGAAAACCGTGCCGAATCCTTTTGATTTTCAGCCACAGCATCCTCAAGGTCGAAGATGACGCTATCCGAATCAAAGATATAGGCATCTTTGAGGAGGGAGGGCTTTTGCGCACTCAAAAACATCATGGAGCGTCGAAGTCGAGTTTTCGAAGTAGCCATCAGCGAATCACCTCTTTCCATTGAATGCTCTCAGGGGAGAGCTCTGCCCCACGACAGAGCGCAGATTGCAGTCGTGCTCGAATGGTGCAGTCCAGTGCCCCTCGATCCACCACCGTTACTTTGACGGCATCGACAGAGAGTTCTGCGCAAACATCCTTGACACATTGGGTAATAGCACGACCATACTGCTTGCTCACAGTGCTATCGAGGGAGAGTTCGAACCCACTTGCCGGTTCGATGGTGATTAAAACGTCGCTCGATTCCAAGGTTCCAGAGACGGCTGATTGGGAAATGACCATGAAAATGACCTCCTTTTGAATTGGGAAAGCTTTGGTAAAATCGTATGAATAGAGAGGGGACTGCGAGGTTGATTTTCAGCAAATCAACCAACTAAGGTCATTATACTCTTGACATAATGAAAAAGAAAGACTATAATGTTTATAGCCATAATAAAAAATACTTATAACAAAGAGAGGGCGAGCAAATGGATAGCATCGACTGGGAGATTTTACGATACATTGTGAGTGAAAAAAGCATGATAAGGGCAGCAGATCGCATGTTTTTATCACAACCTGCCATTTCTTATCGACTCAACCGTATGGAAGAAGAATTTGAAAAAGTCCTCTTTTCTCGTACAAATAAAGGGATTTCCCTGACAAGTGCAGGGGAAAGGCTTTACGACTATGCCGAACTTATGATACAATACAACCAGAAAATCCACGCCGAGGTGGCAGGGGAGGACACTAGTCTCACAGGAAGCCTTGATTTAGGGACCACCGAGAACTTCCTTTGCTCCACTCTTATCGAGCAAATCGAGGACTTTCACGAGAAATATCCCAATATCGCCATCAATTTAGTGACCGATAGTAGCGTGGCACTGGTCGGGCAGCTCAAGAAAAAAGAGCTTATGATGGCGACTCTACGAGGAAATCCACCCCCCTCCACCCACAGCTTTTTGATCCAGAGCGAAAAAATGATGATCGTGGCATCAAAGCCCATCACCCCACAACTATTAGCCACCACTCCATTTATCCGAAATTATCCAAGTTCTGTCATCTCAAGCCCCATCGAGAGCTGGATTTCTCGCTATTACACAGGGGAACTTCTGGTCTCGCCCATCAATTTAAAGGGATCTTCCCGAGGAATTGTACGCATGGTCCGTGCAGGACTTGGATGGAGCGTGGTCTCTAGTTCACGTTATCTCGAACTGTGGGACAAGCTCTATTCCCAAGAAATGCAGGACGAAAACGGCCAACCGTTCCTCTACCACACCTACTTATATTACTCGAAACAAGCACTCGAATTTGATGTATATGCTGCGTATATCGCCCATTTAAAGGAATATTTTAAAACAGAATAGAAAGTGAGAATGAATATGTATCAGACATCCATCACAGAGGTCTCCCCAAAAGACACTCTCATGCAAGATCGAATCCTAAAGCTATTAACCCAAGAAGGGATCCGACGTGACCAAAATTTAGATTATACCTGCGCCATGCTCTCCCCCGATTTTGAGGTCATGGCGACCGGCAGTTTGTTTGGAAACACCCTCCGATGCCTTGCCGTGAGCTCGAAATATCAGGGTGAAGGGCTCATGAATCAGATCATCAGCCATCTTGTCTCGATTCAAGTGGCACGAGGAAATACCCACCTTTTCCTCTATACCAAGTCGGAAAGTGCCAAATTTTTCGAAGATTTAGGGTTTTACACCATCACTCACGTCCAAGACAAGGTGGTTTTCATGGAAAACCGTCGCAATGGTTTCGGAGAATATCTCGAAGGGTTACGCAAACAATATCACGAGGGCGATTCGGTGGCAGCCCTCGTCATGAATGCAAATCCCTTCACTTTGGGACATCAATTTTTGGTGGAAGAGGTGGCATCCAAAAATGATGTGGTACACCTCTTTATGGTGAGCGAGGATAGCAGTTTAGTGCCATTTTCGGTGAGGAAACGACTCATTTCAGAGGGGACGGCGCATCTATCTAACGTATTTTGTCACGAAAGTGGCCCCTACATCATCAGCAATGCAACGTTCCCAAGTTATTTCCAAAAAGAGGGGAGCGACATCATCGACGGTCATGCTCGCTTAGACCTTGCAATTTTCAGCCAAATCGCACAAAGTTTAGGGATTACGGTTCGCTACGTCGGAGAGGAACCCACCAGTGTGGTTACAGGGATTTATAACGAGGTAATGGCGCAAGAGCTTCCAAAACATAACATTTCTTGCGTCATTATCCCTCGAAAAGAGGAAAAAGGCGCTCCCATCAGCGCATCCACTGCACGAGTCGCCCTTCAACAGGGGAAATGGGAGGAATTTCAAGCTATCGTCCCTCCCACGACCTACGCATTCTTCAAAAGTGAAGAGGGAAAACCGGTGGTGGAACGTATCCAAAGAGAGAGCGAAGTTACCCATTATTAGAAGGGAATGGATGCAATTTCGTGAAATAGGTGGGAATTAAGTCCCCTTGAGTGGCAAAATAACAGCATATTTTTCAAAAAGTCCTTGCCAAAAGTCGAAAAATGTGCTATAGTTAAAAAGATTATCAAAAAAGAAAGGGCTATATGAAATCCATGTAGTACGGCAACAAAAGTGACAAATTTCATTCAATTTCTCAACGGTTCCTCCAGCATCAATGTGCTAGACGTGATGATCAACGTCTTCCTCGCAGCACTTCTCTCTCAACTTGTCTATACGGTTTTTGTCAAATTTGGCAATACCTTTTCAAATAGAAAACAATTTGGACAGATTTTCTTCCTCGTGACGGTCTCCACCACACTCATTATCTCGATTATTCAGGCATCTCTCGCCCTATCGCTTGGACTTGTGGGAGCGCTCTCCATTGTGCGTTTTCGCACAGCCATCAAAGAACCAGAAGAGCTCGCTTATACCTTTTTTGCCATCACATTGGGGATCGGTTGTGGCGCAAATGCCCGTGGTCTCACCATTGCTTGTGGCACACTTGTCATGGGAATCCTCGTCATTCGAGGACTTCTGCGCAAAGATGTCACCCACTCCGACACCTATAATTTCAACGTCATCACCAAGGAAATATCCCTTGTAGAGCTCAACCAAATCATCGAAAAATACACCACGTCCCACTCGCTGCGTCGCTCAGATATCAGTAATTCCACCATGAATACTCAGTATATTCTCGAATTTTCTAGTATTTCAGATCTAGAGAAATTAAATCGTGTGTTGTCAGAAAAAGATTCCGATATCTCCACCAGTTTCCTCTCTAATTCAACATTTTTTTAATCTTTAGGAGCTAATATGAGCTTAAACTTAACGAAAAATAAAGCCTTTTTTCTCAGTCTTACGGTATATATCGCCATTTTGCTCACGGTTTTTTATCTTTTCTCGATGATAAGCATTCAAAGCGAGAGCTATGCTCTTTCAAATGCGAGCGAGAAAACCGAAATGATTTTAGGCGAAACCATCGTATTTGAGGTAGTCCAAGGGGATGCCACCTATCTCGCCTTTGAAATGGGGAGGGAGGACACCTTTGAAATTGAATTTCATTATGGAGAGAAAAGCAATTCCATCGTAGTCAACTCTGGAATTTGGGCAGAAAAAGAGGGGGAATCTAAGCCCATTCTCCATCTAATTCCAGAATATATTACTAAATTAGGCTTCGAGCTCATTTCAATTACCCCCATTCGTGGTGATGGCGATTATTTTATTTCTAACCTAGAATTGGTCGCAGAGGACGAAATTTCTAACTATCCCGACCATAATCTCATCGACTTCGAAATTAAACAGTATCACATCGAACTCTCAGACGAGAGCTATCAAGTGATACTGGATTCCCGTGCCGAGGCACTGGAACTCGGGGTGTTGCACACCGACGAAGAGAGTGTGGTTTCAGGAAAGGTCAAAGCAGAGGGGGAGAATTATTCCGCCGATATTCGCCTCAAAGGGGACTGGACCGACCATCTACAAACCGATCAGTGGTCCTATCGCATCGAACTAAAAGGGGATTATTGCATTTACGGATTGCAAAAATTCTCGCTCCAACCCATTGTCACACGCAATGGCATTTGGGAGTATCTTTTTTACGAATTATATCGTGAACAAGGTGGCGTGGCAATTCGATACGACTTCGCAGATGTCTACGTCAACGACGTCTATTTAGGGGTCTTTGCAGTGGAAGAATTTATGGAAAAACGAGTGGTGGAAAACTCCCTCAATCGAGAGGGACCCATCATCCGATATAACGAAACAGCAATGTGGGAGAGATGGTCCTATTATAATGATTTGACAGCTCCAATCCAAGAATATACTGTTTTTTCCGAAAATAAGACCACCCAATCAGAAAATTTAAACCAATATGCCGGATATGCCATCACCATGATAAATAAATATATCTACCAAGGGGAACCTGTCGAAAATGTATTTGATATTGAAAAATACATTCAAGTTTACTCCATTGCAGACCTATTTTCTGCATTTCATGGTAGACGTGAGCACAATATGCGCCACTACTATAACCCAGTTACAGCCTTGCTCGAACCCATCCCTTTCGACGAAGTGATCTATCAAGGAAGGACAGATATTTTCTTCCAAAATGATACCTATGGATCACCAATTTTCATCTATTCAGATATCATGGAAAACCCTGAAAATCAAGCAATAGCGAAGGAATATCTCTATCATTTTGCGCAGGATTACCCAAATTTCATTGAGCGTCAACAACCACAAATAGATCAATTTATCACCACTATTTTACGAGATAACCCTGATTTTTATATGAATGTATGGGATGTTAACCCTAGAATAGAGCAAATTTTAACTTTAGATGAGCCAACTGAGCCCGTAATGACATTTGAATATGTCGAAGCGCTAGATAGCACCGTACTCAACATAGAAAATCCAAATCTTGTGGGAATAAAACTGATCTCAGTGGTACAAAAGGATCAATCACTTCCATTAGATCAAAATATCGTTCAAAATGAGAGCCCTATTCAAATTTTGCTCCCATATGGCACAAATCCCGTTACTGTTGAGTGGGAAACATCCTTTTCAGACCTAATGACCACCCAAGTGGAGGTAGAAACCAGTTTTTTTACGGTGGGGCACGCATATGGAGCCATTGAGGATTTAGATAATGAGATACATCCTCCACTCGTGTCCTATTTAGAACAATTAACTCAAGAAACCATGGATTTTGGCGTTTTTACCGGAGATATCAGCAAATATCGAGTGATTGATGAATATGTGCAATTAGAGCAAATCTCCAATGAAATTTCGGTCCCTTTTTACGCCATTCCAGGAAATCACGATCTCGATACAGCAGAATATTATGATGAGAACGAGCCATATATTCAGTTTTATGGGGTAACCTACCAGTATTTTATCGAAAACAACAATATTTTCTTTCTGCTTGATGTAGCAGAAGAGGGGTGGCACCTCCCTCAAGAGCAAATGAACCTCATCAAAACGGTGCTAAATCAGAACCAAAATGCGCAAAATATTTTCGTGATCACCCACCAATTAAATTGGTGGAACACCAATCAAGAAGCACGTTTTGGTAGTTTTGCCCCAAATAGTACTGCAGGATTGACCCAAGATCCACCCAATTTTTATGACGAAGTATTGCCACTTTTCGACGGATTTGACGGTGGTTTGTACTTCATCGCAGGGGATACAGGGGCATTTGCTAACGGAAACGAAATCTTTTACGAAAAAGATCGCAATATCACCTATTTATCCAATGGAGTGGGTGGAAATGAAAAAGATAGTGTCTTGAAATTTGATATTTACAGCAATGGTTCTGTCAAAATCACGTTAATTCCACTCAATGAAACACAATTAGGACCCATAGAAAATTATAGCAGAGGAGGCTAAATATGAAGAAAATAGCAGGAATTTTAGGTCCAGTACGCCTCGTGTTACTCCTAGTTATTTGCAGTATTTTATCAGCCTTTACCTATCAACAATTTTCGTTAGTAGAGGCAAGTCACCAATATTTGCAGTTAAATCAAGGACAGATTTCCACTTATAACATGCACAATGATCATAAAATATATTATTCTCCCACACAATACAAGGCAGTTCAAATCAATTTAGAGGGAGTGCAACATAGTCCTTATTTGGAACTCATGGCAGGTGGAGCCTTCCATATTTCCTGTTATTTAGGGGATGAATTAGTGGGAGAATTTAGCATTGATGATCTCACAAGGCATGTGATCAAGCTACCAGATTCAGCTTGTACCAGTGGTTATGATAATTTTGTTTTAACCCCAATTTCTGGAAAAATTCTCTATGTAAGTTACCTTAGTTTTTTGGAAACTGAGACGGAAAATCTAGTTCACAAAGAGGTCACAGCCCGAGAATTTGACGCATTTTTAGTAAATTCCGAAGGATATTATAGTCAGGAGGGTACTTCTGCAGATGTGAGTGGTCTCTTCGCTTATTTAGTAGAGAGTACGACCACGCAATTAACCCTCGATATGATCAGTACAAATGAACAATTAGGCTGCCATTTATTGCAGATAATAAACAGTGATGGAGCAGTGATTGCGAAATTTGAAGATAACACATTTTTGCCAGCATATACCGAAAATGCTTCGGAATTACGGGTAACACTTCCACTTCAACGTCAAAATGAGGGGATAGCCGGTCTGGTTTTGCAATATTGCTACGAGAATTCTGCTGAAATCAAGGAATGGAGCATCAATCCATTTATTCAAATAAATGATGAACTTTACAGTGGAACAGAGATTCGCAACCAAAATAATATAGATGAATTTGAGTGCTTAACCGTCGAGGGGAATACCGTTAAATTCAACGAAAAGTCAGTGATTTTAGATAAATCACTCTTCATTCCTCAAGGATATCAGCTCATAGTTGAGGCAGGGCAGTTCATTGATCTGCAAAATAACGCACTTTTGTTCTGTCGAGACTTCGTTATCTTCGATGGAACCGAGCAAAATCCCATTTATGTCACCTCCACTGATGATAGTCTATATAGTGGCCTTGTTGTCATGCGTGGAACACAAAAATCCACTTTAAATTACGTTAATTTCGATAATTTAGGGGAAGCTCAGAGTGGAATGTGGAAGTTAACCGGCGCAGTTACCTTTTATGAGTCCGATGTTACCATTAACAATTGTAGTTTTAAAAATAATCGCTCGGAAGATGGACTTAACAGTGTGCGCTGTCATATCGAAGTAAATGATACCATTTTTGAAAACACATTTCAAGACGCATACGACTCGGATTTCTGCACAGGCTCCTTCATCAATGTCACATTTATCGATTCTGGAAATGATGGGTTCGACATCTCAACCTCGACTTTTTATCTCGAAAACTGTGAATTTTATAACACCTTTGACAAGGCGATTAGCACTGGTGAAAGCTCGCAGATCGAGGCAAATGGCATCTATATCGACGGAGCACAATCAGGACTTTCTGCCAAAGATAGCTCTATCTTAGAGGTGAAAAATGCCACGGTTCAAAACGTTTTTATCGGCATTTGCGTCTATCAAAAAAAGCCGGAATTTGGACCTACCACCGTAATTGTAGATAATTATACGTTAGGTGGATCTTATGATTTTGATTATATTATTCAAGAACAAGATACCGTAATTGTCAATGGTTCCCAGCTTATCGCATCCAATAAACAAAAGGAAAACCTGATCATCGAGCGCATGATTGAGGAGATTGAAATCACATGAGATATGAACTAAAAATACTCTTTCCCAAAGAGGAAAAAGAGCAAATGTTAGCGAAATTATCCTCCCTATTTATCTCGGAAATTTACCATGAGCGACAAGTGAATAATATCTATTTCGACACTGTCGGATTGAGTGATTATTCAGCCAGTATCAACGGTGCAGATACCAGAAAAAAGTACCGTATTCGTTGGTATGGTAAACTTGCGCAAAAAGAGGTGAATTCTCTCCTTGAATTGAAATATAAAAAGGGCATGATAGGGGATAAAAAATTCGTCTCTCTGCCCACTTTTTCCATGGCTTCTGCCTTCGATTATACCAAGATTTTTCAAGAAATTCGTCATCATTTTAACACATATACCCCCGAAGAACAATTCCTATTAGGGGAATTATTAGGTCGCACACCAGCCGTCATAAACACCTATCAGAGAAGATATTTCTCCACAAAAGACGAAAAATTCCGTATCACATTAGATGAATCTATGGACTTTTATGCCACTATGTTCCAATCTCCCCCGGTTTATTGTGGCTCTCACGAACAGCTTTTGCTCGAAATAAAATTCGATCAAAATCACCCGAAAGAGGCAGGCGATCTCGTCAATTCTTTGGGACTTCGAGTGGGGAAAAATTCGAAATATGTCAACGCAATTAACTGTGTCCACTCGGGTGGACATTCGGTAGGATTATGAAATCTATCCTAACCTCCTTTGCGAGTTTGGCCATCTTCGTTTTGATACTATTCGGATATTTTTCGCTCCAAAATAGCAAACCTACCCCGATTATCCCACAAAAAGTGGAAATCGAGAACGAAAAACCAGTCCTCTCCGACCTTGAAATCACAGTATTAAACACAGGAAAGTCGGACTGCATCGTGGTGCAAACTCCGAATAAAGTGCTTATGATTGACACGGCAGAGCGGAAAAATTTGCAACAAATATCGAACTTTTTGCAAGGAAACGACATTTCTCACATAGATTATCTTATCATCACACATTTCGATAAAGATCATGTGGGGAGCGCAGGGGAGATCATTTCCACCTTTTCTGTAGGGGAAATTTACGAGCCAAATTACACAAGGCAGAGCGATCACGTCACTCGCTATCGTGATGCCATTTCAGAGAAAGAAACAGCACTCCACGTCCTCACACAAAAGCAAACTTTGGCATATGATGGTATTGAGGTCACGCTCTTGCCCACATTGCTAGACCTTGATAGTGAAGATGGGAATAATCAGTCCATCATCATCGAGATAGATTCCTCCACTCACAGCTATTTGTTCATGGGGGATGCCGAGGATATTCGCATACACGAATTTTTGCAAACAAATACCAAGGGATTTGACTTTATCAAGATGCCTCACCACGGAAAATGGCACATTATGCTCGAAGAACTGCTCACCACCACCTCGCCATCTTTGGTGGCAATCACCTCTTCACTAGAGGAGCCCCCCGAAGATGCCACGCTCAACCTATTATCTCGACTGGAAATTGATGCTTGGTTAAGTCCCCAAGGGGATCTCGAAGTGGTGACAATGCTAGAATAATTTAAAGATCAAAATTTCTTGAAAAATTAACATTTTCTCTTGCAATTTTAGAAAAATTTGGTATAATATAGATTGAATAAAGTTTCATAATTTTGAGAAATAAAATAATATAAAGGAGGAATTCATGATGACAATCCAGTCTGCGCAACACGAATTGAGGGTCACCACCCAGCCAGAAACACGCATCACCACCGATAGCACCCAAAAAACCACCCTAGAACCACAAGTCTCCACCCAAGCAACAGAAGATCAGTATCAAGCAGAGGGGTCAACCTTTATAAAAGAGGATGATTC
>JAWXUK010000066.1:0-9671 GCA_044432785.1 Eubacteriales bacterium
CCTTGGCGAGGTCGCCCGAATACTTGACCCCACCGTCGGCGATGATGGGGATGCCGTGCTCGTGTGCCACTTGGGCAGCATCGTGAACTGCTGTGATTTGGGGGACGCCGGTTCCTGCCACCACTCGAGTGGTGCAGATGGAACCGGGGCCGATACCCACCTTGACGCAGTCGGCGCCGGCATCGATGAGGGCACGGGTGCCGTCACCTGTGGCGACGTTGCCGGCGAGGAGTTGGACATTGGGGTAGAGTGCCTTGATTCGTTTGACACATTCGATGACGTTTGCAGAGTGACCGTGTGCCGAGTCTAGTGCGAGGATGTCGGTACCTGCGTCGACCAGAGCAGAGACACGGTCGAGGACGTCGGGAGTGGCGCCGATGGCAGCACCGACGAGGAGTCGGCCCTTGGCATCCCTTGCCGAATGGGGGTAGACTTCGGCTTTTTCGATGTCTTTAATGGTGATGAGGCCCTTGAGACGGAACTCGTCATCCACGATGGGGAGTTTTTCAATTTTGTGCTTGCGCAGGATCTCACGTGCCTGTTCGAGGTTGGTTCCTTCCGGGGCAGTGACCAAATTATCGTGGGTCATCACGTTATCGATGATTTGGGTGAGGTCGTCTTCGAACTTCATGTCACGGTTTGTGATGATACCGATTAGCTTTCCTCCGTCACAGATGGGGACACCGGAGATGCGAAATTTTGCCATGAGCTGGTCGGCTTCGGCGAGGGTGTGCCCTGGGGCAAGCCAGAATGGATTTGTGATGACACCATTTTCAGAGCGTTTTACCATGTCGACCTGCTCGGCTTGTTGGCTGATGGTCATATTTTTGTGGATGATGCCGATACCACCCTCCCTTGCAATGGCGATTGCCATGCGATATTCTGTGACGGTATCCATGGCAGCACTGATTAAGGGGATATTGAGCTTGATGGTTTTGGTGAGTTGGGTTTCGAGGTTGATGTCGGCTGGGAGGACATCGCTGTGGGCTGGGACTAAGAGCACGTCATCGAAGGTGAGCCCTTTTTTGAGGAATTTTTGGTCGGAACTTAACATTTTCATATCTCCCTTTTGGTTTAGATTATTCGAATTTATTGACTCTATTGTACTATGAAATGAGGGGAAAATCAAGGGGGAATTTTAAGCGAATGCGAGAGGGAAGCTAATTATAGTGAAATTATAATCTACAAATAGCGAACCACTAGAATACCATCATTCCTTGTTTTGGGTGGGGGAGGTAGTTGCGAGCTCTTGCACGAGGGTGCTTACTTTATCGTAGAAGAGGGCTGGGTCGGCAGTGAATGCTTCGAGGATGGCTTTGCTCCCTTTGGGGTTTGGGTAAAGGAAAGCGAGATCGAAAATGAGACCTGATTGATCTGAGAAATGGAGGGAGAGGGTGCCATCCTCACGCAGTTCTCCATTGACATATTTTTGGTGGAGGAGCTGATTTTTTAGAGTTTTGGCAGTGGTGGCGCACTGCTTGCGCAGTGTGGGGGGGAGCTCGGTCGCACAGGTTTGTGCATTCTTTTGCCCCCTTGGAGTGAGGGAGAGTAGGTCGTCGGTTTGGGCGATATTTTCTTGCTCGACCAGTTCGGCGACAGCCTGTTTTAAGACGAAATAATCCACCCCTTCGTCACAATCGGTCACTTCGAAGAGATGGTCGAAGTGGATGGGTTGGGACAATTCGTTGAGAGCGAAGAGGGTGAGCATTTTGAGTTGTAGGTTGTTTTTGATGAATCCTGCCATGTGATCCTCCTGTGGTTGGTAGTCATTATAGTATAGCAAAAAGGGAGGGGCGTGTCAATCGTGAGGTTTGGGAAGCTTTGCTCTTTTTATCCCTCGAGAAAGCTTTGTTTTACGGAAAAAAGGGTTGATTTTTGTGCAAGAGTCGTGTATAATAGCACTACTGTAAAAAAGGAGGCATTTGAATATGTCAGAAGATAAGAGCGCCATCTCTTCCGAGAATTTTATACACGATTTTATCGTGGAGGATATTGCAGAGGGTGGACAATTTGCCAAGATGCAAGTCCATACTCGTTTTCCACCAGAGCCCAACGGATATTTGCACATTGGTCACTGCAAGGCCCTTGCCATCAATTTTGGTGTGGCTGAGAAGTTTGGCGGGGTTTGCAATCTGCGCATGGATGATACAAATCCTGCCAAAGAGGATGACGAATATGTCGAGGCCATTCGTGAGGATATCAAGTGGCTAGGGTTTGACTGGGAAGATCGGTTTTTCTTTGGCTCGGATTATTTTGAAAAGACCTATGAACTTGCCATGGAACTCATCCACAAGGGGCTTGCCTACGTCTGCGCACTCACCCCTGAGCAGTTTCGTGCCCATCGGGGAGATACCTCCACCCCTGCCACATCCCCCCATCGAGATCGTCCTAGCGAGGAGTCGGCTGACCTATTTGCTCGCATGAGAAAAGGGGAATTTGAAGAGGGGACCTATACCCTGCGTGCCAAGATTGATTTGGAGTCGGGGAACTTTAATATGAGGGATCCTGTGATCTATCGGATTCGCTATGCCCATCATCATCGGCAAGGGGATGCGTGGTGTATTTATCCCATGTATGACTTTGCCCACCCCATTCAAGATGCCCTTGAGGAAGTGACCCATTCCCTCTGCTCCCTCGAGTTTGAGAGCCATCGTCCCCTTTATAACTGGGTGGTGGAGCACTGTGATCTCCCCTCGGCTCCTCGTCAAATTGAGTTTGCTCGTTTGGGGATCAATTATACGGTGATGTCGAAACGGAAACTGCGCTCCCTTGTGGAAGGGAATGTGGTGGATGGATGGGATGACCCTCGTATGCCTACTTTGTGTGGGTTACGTCGTCGGGGGTATACCCCACAGTCGTTACGCAACTTCTGCTCGAGGATTGGGGTTTCTAAGGTTAATTCCACCGTGGAATTTAACTTTTTAGAGCACTGTCTGCGTGAGGATCTTAACCAAAATGCCCCTCGTGTCATGGCGGTCATCGATCCTGTGAAGCTTACCATTACAAACTATGACGAGGGGAAGAGCGAGCTCTTTGACATTGAGAATAATCCCAATGATCCTGAGGCTGGCAGTCGTGCTGTTTCCTTCTCTCGTCACCTCTATATTGAGGCGGATGATTTTAGAACAGAGAAAATTCCGAAATATAAAAGAATGTTCCCTGGAAATGAGATTCGTCTCAAGGGTGCCTATCTTGCCACCTGTACCTCGTTTACTTTGGATGATGAGGGGAAAGTGATCGAGATCTTTGCTGAGATCGACCCTGATTCTCAAGGGGCCAATCCGAAGGATGGGCGCAAGGTCAAGGGGGCTGTCATCCACTGGGTGGATGCCCAAACCTGTGTGGATGGGACCGTGAATCTCTATGAGAATATGTTTTCCCATCCTGACCCTGATGGCGGGGAGAATGACTTTATGGAGTGCTTGAATCCTACCTCGCTCACTGTGGTCAAGCAGTGTAAAATGGAGGCTTCTTTGGCAGAGGCGAAACCACCACAAAGTTTTCAGTTTTTGCGTTTGGGGTATTTTTGCGTGGATGCAGGTGCGAAAGAGGGATTGGTATTTAATCGATCTGTTTCGCTTAAAGAAAGTTTCAAATAAAGCAAAAGGTGGACCTCGGAAGGGGTTCACCTTTTTTGCTGTGGAGAAAAATTGAGTTTTTGCGCTGTGTTTAAGGTAGAGTTAAGGGGGGCGTGGTATTGTAATGGTAGCTAGAGGGATGATAAAAATATTTCAAGTGATATGAAATTTTTTGCGAAAACCTATTTACAAGTATGCCAAGATATGGTATAGTAAGACATAGCAACCTTTTATGAAACGAATAAAAAATTTAAATTTATAATAAAGAGGAGAAATTATTATGGCTATTGATAACATTCAAAACAATATCGCAATTAACATCCCTCAACCGGTTGAGAGAACAACGCAACAACAACGCCCTACCACTGAAACCACACAAGAGACCACATCCCAACAACGTCCTAATGTGGATACCTATGTGCCTGAAGGGTCGAACTATGTCCCTGAGGACGATTCCTTCCTCGAGGCACCTGTGCGTCGTGAGACAACACAAGCAACACAAAGCGTACAAGCAGAGCCAGTTGCAGAGCAAAGTGCTCCTGTCACTACAAGTGTGCAGGCTTCCGAGAGCCCTGCGGCTGAAGCACCCGAGGCCGTCGAGGCTGAGATTGCAGAAATGCCTACCGAGCCACCTGAAGCAGCTGCAGCTGCTCCGATTGACCTTGGGGTGACCATTGATGACGTCGCAAACGACGTGATGGTGGACGAAGACACCGAGATTGAAGGGGTAGACGAAGAGATTGAGGCAGAGACCGAAGCCGAGCTTGGCACAGATACCGAGGTGGATACCGACGTTGAGGTCGAGGAAGAAGAGCTTGAAGTGGAGGACGAGGAAGCCGATGTTGAGCCCGAAGAGGAGAGCGGTAGCAGTAGTGATACCGGCACCTCTAACGACTATCTCGACATGGATTCCATGCGTTACACCCAACTGACCAATCAGTTTGCTACCTTTACCCAAATGATGACTGCGCTCAATACCGATAAGAGTAAGAGCAGTGGTATTACGGCTGAGTTCACCGAAACCTTCCAAAATTTGCTCTCTGCGCAGAGTGATATGACCGTTTTGGGCGCTTATAATGGCCGTATGGAGAGTGTTGACTCTCTGGCTGAGTCGGCTGCTTCCCAAAATACTTATGAAGCACCTACCGAAGTGGAAGAGGAATTGGAAGCTGCAGTTGAGCTTGCTAACACCACTGTGGAAGACGTTATCACCTAAGAGATTTTATTTGAGACCAAAGCGAGAATCGTGGATGCGATTCTCGCTTTTTTATTTTTGTTTTGATAGAACCAGAAGAGAAAACCGACAACTTCGAGAAGTTGTCGGTTTTTTTGATTTATTTTGCTAAGTAGCCACCGTCAATTGGGATGACTGCGCCACAGATATAGTCCGATGCCTCGGAGGCGAGGAAGATGGCTAAGCCCTGCATATCTTCTGGCTTGCCCCAACGTCCGGCTGGGATTCGCTCGAGGATTTGGGCGTTGCGCTCTTTATCGCTTGAAAGGGCACTTGTCATATCGGTTGCCATGTAGCCTGGGGCGATGGCATTTACGTTGATTCCTTTGCTTGCCCACTCGTTCGAGAGCGCTTTGGTGAGCTGTGCCACACCTGCTTTACTGGCTGCGTAGGATGGGACGGTCTGTCCTCCGAAGAAACTGAGCATAGAGGCGATATTGATGATTTTTCCTTTACCTTGGGAGATCATCACTCTACCACCTAGTTGGCAGAGGAGGAAGACCGAGGTGAGGTTGATATTGATGACGTCGTTCCAGTCTTCAAAAGTGAAATCTTCGCACTTGTTGCGTCGAATGATCCCTGCATTGTTGACCAAAATATCAAGGGTTCCACCTAAATGCTCCATGGCTTGGGAAAATGCGTTTTCGATGGCAGTTTTTTCCGAGAGATCCACTTGAATCCCCTTGACTTGATAGCCCTTTGCCGTAAGCTCGGCCGCTGCTGTGTGGACACTGTCTGAGGAGGCTAAGATCACCACATTTGCGCCCTGTTTGCAGAGTCCTTCTGTGATGCCAAGTCCTAGATTTTTATTTCCACCTGTGATGATGGCATTTTTGCCTTGTAAACTAAACATGTTATCTCTCCTTATTTGTTCTAATTTTGATGGCACCTGTACCAAGGGTGATGAGGGGGGTTCTGCGAAGATGTCACTTTCTTGGTCGTGGGTGGAGCTGTGAGTGAAATTTTGATAGGAGCTCCATATAAAAAAGAGAATGGAAGTATCCTAAGTTTAATATAGCATGATTTTCAAGAAAAGTCAAGAAAAAGTGCTTGAAAAGACCCCCTACTGCGAAAAAGAAGCAGTAGGGGGCGAGAATTAGAACTTGAAGTAGTCCTTTGCATTTTGATAGGAGATCCCGTCGATGAGGGATTTGAGGAGGCGAGGGTCGTTGGGATATTCGCCATTTTCTACCAAATCACCCACTAGTTCGCAGAGGATACGGCGGAAATACTCGTGACGAGGGTAGGAGGTGAAGCTGCGAGAGTCGGTGAGCATTCCGAGGAAGTTGCCGAGCAGTCCGAGGTTGGCGAGGGAGGTCATTTGAGCGATCATGCCGGTTTTTTGATCGTTAAACCACCATGCGCTACCCTGCATGACCTTGGAACGGGCAGAACCATCGCAGAAACAACCAAGCAAGGTGCCGATGTAGGCATCGTCGGCTGGGTTGAGGGAGTAGAGGATGGTGCGAGGGAGGGAGTTTGTGGAATAGAGGCTATCCAAAAATTCTGCTGCGAGAGGGGAGGGGGCATAGTTGCTGATGCAATCGAAGCCGGTATCTGGTCCGAGTTTTTCGAACATGAGGCTATTGATGCTGCGTTTGCAACCGAAGTGGATCTGCATGACCCAGTTGCGTTTATTGTATTCTGTGGCGCAAAATTGCATTGCTGCAGTTTTGAATTGGAGGGTTTCCTCTTCGGTGAGAGGGGTGTTTTTAAGACGTTTTTGGAAGATTGCCTCGATTTGGTCGGGGGTGGCTGGGGCATACATGATGAAGTCGAGACCGTGATCCGAGAGGGAACAACCCACGTTTTGGAAGTGATCCATACGGTTTGATAGAGCCTGAGTGAGGGCTTTATAGGAGTTGATGGTCACGCCTGAGGCACTTGCAAGTTTTGCAAGGTAGTCGAGGTAGTCGGGGGCTTGCACTGCCATGGATTTATCGGGGCGCCATGTGGGGAGCACCTTGGTTTTGAAGGTGGTGTCCTCGGCGATTTGTTTGTGCCATTTGAGGTCGTCGATGGGGTCATCTGTGGTGCAAAGGGATTCTACGTTGGATTGGTTGATGAGACCACGTGCAGACATGGATGGATCTTTGAGTTTTGCATTACAAAGGTCGAAGACTTCACGGGCATTTTGACCTGTGAGGCTGCCCTCGAAGTCGAAGTATGCCTTGAGTTCGAGGTGGGTCCAGTGGTAAATGGGGTTGCCGATTGCCTTTTCGAGGGTGAGGGCATATTGCTCGAACTTTTCGAAGTCGGTTGCATTTCCAGTGATATATTTCTCATCCACGCCGTGGCAACGCATTTGGCGCCATTTATAGTGGTCGCCACCGAGCCATAATTGGGTGATGGTCTCATATTTTTTGTCCTCTGCGATCTCTTTTGGGTCGAGGTGGCAGTGGTAGTCGATGATGGGATTTTTTGCGCTGTAGTCGTGATAGAGGGTTTTTGCTGTGGGGGTAGAGAGCAAAAAGTCTTTGTCCATGAATTGTTTCATAATATGGGCTCCTTTAAAGTTTTTATTTGGTGTATTTCTCTAAGGTTGTTTGGACGGCACCCACACCTGCAACGAGCTCGGAGAAGAGGGAGGTGATGGTGGGGGCGAGACCGATTTCTACCAAATCAATACCGAAGAGGATGGAGTTTGAGAGGATTGGACGAAGTTTTTCGGTGAAATCTGAGGTATCGCCCAAAGAAATACCGGAAAGTTGAGATTGCAGTTTTTCGAGCATGGGGTCGGAACTGCACTCCATGGCATTGCCCTTATCATCTACAGCGAGGAGGTAGCGAAGCCAACCTGCGATGGCAAGAGGGATGAATTTGAGTGTTTTGGGGTCACGGTTTGGAGCTTTTTGGTAAGATTTGATGGTTTCGCCAAAGCGAATTGCCACTTTTTGGCTGGTATCGGTGGCGATACGTTGTGGGGTATCTGGGATGAAGGGGTTGGGGAGTCGCTCGCCGATGACCTCGTCGATGAAGGATTTGGGGCTTAAAATTTTAGGATCGATGACCACGGGGAGTCCCTCGGTGTAGCCGATTCCTTCTACCAATGATTTAAGCTGCGCATTTTTCATCTCGTCTGCGATGCTCTCGTAGCCGAGGAGGCAACCATAGACTGCAAGGGCAGTGTGGAGAGGGTTTAGGCAGGTGGTGACCTTCATGGTTTCGGTGTCGTTGACGGTTTGGCGAGTGGTGAGGTAGACTCCGGCTTTTTCGAGAGGAGGACGTCCGTTAGGGAAGCGATCCTCGACCACTAGGTATTGTGCCACTTCTGCGTTGACGAAGGGGGCGATGAAGGTGTTTTTGTTGGTGATGATGGGGGACATTCCCTCAACTCCGTCGGCTTTTAGGGTGTCTTCCACCACTTGTGCTGGACGTGGAGTGATTTTATCAATCATCGACCATGGGAAGGAGACCTTGGATTCGTCCTCGATCCATGCAATAAACTCTGGGGTGACGAAACCACGTTTTTGCCACTCTTTACCCACTGTGAGCACCGATTGACGGAGTTTTTCACCGTTGTGAGAGCAGTTGTCCATGCTGACAAGTGCGATTGGGGTGCCACCCTTTTGGAAGCGCTTGTAGAGGAGGGCAGTGACAAGGCTCATGACGTGGGAGCAGTTATCCACACCACCGTCGAAGTCGGCAAGTACGAAGGGGTAGAAGTTGCCCTCGATATCTTGGAGGCTGTAGCCCTTTTCGGTGACCGTGAAGGAAACCATTTGGAGGGAATCTTGCTCGAAGCAATTTTCTAGGGTTGCCATATCTTCGGGGAATTGGCGAGAGCCACGTAGTCCTTGTGCGATAGAGGCGAAGATGGTTTTTTCCATGGTGCCGTCGGCTTTGAGGGCGACATTTAAGGTCATGGAATCGTGGGGGGTGTAGATCTTTTCGATCAGTTCGTAATCGAAGGTATCCACGGCGATGATGCCACTATCCACCAATTTATCCTCTAATAATTTGTGGTGGAGGGCTGCGATGAAGCCACGGAAAATATTACCTGCACCGAAGTGTACCCATGTGGGGCGCTCTTTGGTGTTGGCTGCCATGGCATTCCAGTCGAAGGTTGGGATTGTGATATTTGCCGATTCCCATGCTTGTTTGTTGGATAGGTCTTGTACTGTTAGTTTCATTGGTTAGACTCCTTTTGTCGGGCGATTAGCCTTGTGTTATGTTGGTAATAATGCAATACCCCACGGTGCTAATTTCCGAAAATCGGAGCATAGCATCGTGAGGGGTTGCGGTGCAACTTAAGTTGTTTGCTGGGGGACGTGTTTGGTGGCGATGACATCGGTATCGAGGTCGAGTGGGTTATGGAGGAGGACATCTCCTGCTTTGATAGGTGCTTTGAGGTGGAGGGTTTTGATTGCCTCCATCATGGGGAAGATTTGATCCTTGGGGATGGCGTTTGTGAGTCGTACGCTGACCAGTGGGATGATCCCATTTTGTACCACTACTGAGGTAGCGATGTTGCGCTGGGGGTCTGTCAGTTCTTGTTTGACGTAGGTTTCGCCACGCTTGCAGAGAGCTCCTTCCATGGATTGGAGGGTGGTGCCATCTACTTCTGCTTCGATTTCGCAGCCGTTGGGGCAGATAATACAAGTAAATTCTCTTAACATTCCATGTATACCTCTAACACACCTTCTTGCGCTAAGAGGTCAGCAGAAAGGGGGAGCTGAATCATCTCGGCAGGGAGGGCTTTCTTCATTTTTTTGCTGTGGATGACGTTGCCGTCCAAGGTCACCTGTAAGGTGCAATCCTTCATGGGGCGATTGACACGCATGGTGAGGTTGCAGTCGGTTTTGACCGTGAGGGATTGGGGGAGGACGTGTCCGATACCATTGCCCACTTTTGTGGTG
>JAWXUK010000067.1:0-9588 GCA_044432785.1 Eubacteriales bacterium
ATATTCATCCCCTCCGATGTAGAGAAAGTTGACCTCTTCTGTGGGGTAATTGGCAATTCCTTCCTCTGCGTAGCCGAGGTATTGCATGGCATAGAGGTGGTGATCTTCATATTCGAGGTCGAAGAGGGGGACGGGGGCTTCGGAGACTTCGAGCTTGGGTTCGGGGTCGGGTGCGACGATCTCGGTGATGTAGTTGATTTCTTGGGGAAAGATGGCAGAGTGGAGGTAGAATCCTGCGAGGAAGGTGGCGAAGAGGACAACTGAGAGGAAGATTTTTGGGAAGAGTTTATTCATAGTGAGCACCTCGTTTTTATTTTTATTATAGCACATGGGGAGGTGGGGTGCAAGGAAAATGGGTTTTGGTGGTTGATTTTTTGGGGGGAGTGTGGTAGAATTGGATGTTATTTAATGATAGCTCATTTGCTTGTGTCTGATCGAGGGAATGGGGGTTAGATACAGAAAGAAGGGTAGAGTTGGAACAGAAAAATAATCCGTTGGGGAGCGCACCTGTCACTCCACTGATGTTTAAGCTGATTATTCCTGCGACGGCGGCGCAATTTATCAATCTAATGTATAACATGGTGGATCGCATTTTTATTGTGAGGATTCCTGAAATTGGGGAGACAGCCCTGACTGCGGTGGGGGTGACCTTTCCTATTTTGCTGATTGTTTCGGCATTTGCTGCCTTTGCTGGGCAAGGAGCTGCACCCCTCGCTTCCATTGCAATGGGGGCGAAAGATCAAAAAAGAGCAGAGGGGATGCTGGGTGGGGCTGTGATGCTCATCCTTGCGTTTACGGTGCTCATTATGGTGGTGGTGACCCTTTTTCAAGAGGAGATTTTGTATGCTTTTGGGGCATCGGATGCTACCATTTCTTATGCGATGGACTATATTTCGGTGTATATCATGGGGACCATTTTTGTGCTGATTTCGCTTGGGCTGAATTTGTTTATCTCGGCGCAAGGGAAAGCGAAAATTGCCATGAATTCGGTGCTCATAGGCGCTATTGTGAATATTGTACTGGACTATATTTTTATCATTCAGTTTAATTTTGGGGTGAAAGGGGCTGCTTATGCCACTATCATCGCACAGGCTTGCAGTGCTATTTGGATCCTTTGTTTTTTGATGGGGAAAGGGAGCTCGCTGAAGATTCGGAAAGAGTATTTGGTCTTTCGTTGGGAGCTGATCCGTCCTATTATGGTACTTGGGTTTACCCCTTTTGTGATGTATACAACCGATAGTTTGGTGAGTATTACCCTTAATAAAAGTCTTCAAATTTATGGGGAGCTTGCCTTTACTGGTGGGGGTGATATTTACGTTGGGGTCATGACGGTGCTACAGAGCGTGATGCAGATGGTGAATATTCCGAAAAACGGGCTATCTCAAGGGGCGCAACCCATTATGAGTTATAGTTATGGGGCACGGAACTATGCGAGGGTGCGAGAGGTTTTTTGGAAGTTTTTCGCAGCGAGTATGGTGTATCATGTGATTGGTACGTTGATTCCTTGCCTCTTTCCTACGACGCTTGCGCTGATTTTTACCGATGAACCTCAGTGGCTTAGCCTTGTGGCAGAAACAATGCCCATTTATTTTGCAGGGATTTGGGCGATCGGGGCGCAACATGCCTGTCAGAATACCTTTATGGCACTGGGACAGGCGAAGATTGCGCTATTTTTAGCATGTTTGCGTAAGCTGTTTTTGCTGGTTCCGTTGGCGATTTTGTTCCCCTTGGTGACTGGGGATGTCAAGTCGATTTTTGTGGCATCACCTGTGGCAGATATTGTGACCTCCGGTGTGACATTTTGCCTCTTTCTACAACGGCGAAAAGTGCTGTTGCCTAAGGATGCTAACGTGGTCACCTAAAAATTCGTCGAGAGAAAGCAAGTACATTGAGTTGTACTTGCTTTAGCTTGTCGAAAAAGGCAAAGCCTTTTTCGACAGATTTGGTAAGCAAGTAAAAATAGCTCGATTTCTAGTGAAATTGTCGCTATTTTTGCTTGAGAAGTGCTTTTTCTCTGGCAGAGCCAGAGAAAAAGACTGATTTTGATTCTTTTTCGCCCTTTTCGAGGGCGAAACTCTGCGAGACTTTTCCATAAGAGACCTTTATTGAAGGTCTAAGCAAGTACATTGAGTTGTACTTGCTTTTTTTGTGCTATTTTTAGGGTTTTCAATCATATTTGAGATTTTTTTTGAAAACCACTTGACAGGTAACTGTGCTACCTGTATAATACAGTTATACCGTATCACACGAGTAATACACTATTGGGAAAGGGGTGCAATATGGTATCATTTACAGAACTGCAGTTAAATGACGATACCCCCATTTATGTGCAGATTATACGATTTATCAAGGTGGGTATCGTGGCGAGGACCATTGGAAATGACGATGAAATTCCATCGAGAAGAGCTGTTTCAGCGCTGCTTGGAGTGAATCCTAATACGATACAAAAGGCGTATAAACTCCTAGAAGAGGAGGGGTTTCTCCACTCGCAAACCGGGGCGAAAAGTACCATTACACTCACGGAAGATCGTGTGCAATCTCTCAAAAAAGAGCTGGTGGAGAGCGACCTGATGGGGGTGATTCAGTCCCTTCAAGAGATGGGGATTGACAAGGGAACTGGGCTAGAATTATTGAATCAATTATGGGAGGAAAATCATGAAACATAAGAGTTTATATGGGTTGGTTGCAAGTCATACCTTTAAGAATCTTGTCATTTGCTGTTTGGGTTTGACGGTGGTGCAGATGGGGATTGTGTTTATTTTAGCGAGCGAGCATAGCAGCAATTTGAACACCCTTGAGGGGTGGTTTGATCATCCTGGTTTTCGGATGAGCTATGCAGCAGGGATGGCAGTGATCCTCTTTGTAAGTGACCTTCAATTTCAGTGGGGGAGCAAGGTGGGGTATACCATGTTTCGATTGGGGAAAACCAACAAGGAAATTTTGTGGGTGCTCATGCAAAATGGACTGATTTCCTACCTAACTTTGTGGGGGGTACAAGTGCTGATTTTGTTTGGGGTAAGTCACTATTATCTTGCTGTGACTCCACCTGAATTCACCTCGGTGCAGACCATCTTTTTGGCGAATTTACGCAGTGATTTTTTCCACATGGTGATCCCTAATGTGACTGGTTTGCTGTGGATGCGAAATTTGGCGCAACTGTTTTTACTTACGGTGCTTTTTGGGGTGTCCTGTCTGCGTCTTTGGCAGGGACGAGACATCAAATTTGTGATGTGTGCCTATTGCGTGGCGATACAGGGATTTTCCTCGAATTATTATGGGGAAACGGCGATTTTTTATACCATTGTCTACCTCGTGTTAGGGTATATCTTGCTAAAAGGAGGGCTTAAAAATGAAGAAGTTATCCAACCATCTTCCAGTGGGGATTGAGTTTGCTCCTTTTTTTCAGATTTACCTCTTTTTCCTCGTGCTTGCAGTGGGGATGAGTACCCAATTTTTCTATGAATTTGAGTTTATTTTAATCGAGCAACAAGAGATTCTAAAGCACGAGAAAGTGCTGTTGCAAACCGAGTATTTTGGGAGATTGACCACCCATGCGCTCACCCTTTTTCCCTTGGTTTATGTGTGGTGCTTGTGCATGATTGGATTTTGTTATGGTCATCATTTTATCGGGTCGCACAGCATTTATGTGATGAGACGACTGCCTGATCGGTGGGAACTTCTTCGACGTGTGGTGACTGTTCCGCTCGGATTATTGGGGGTTTCGCTTGTGATTACGATTGCAGTTTATGGGGGATATTACCTCTTTTATTTGAGCAATAGTATCGAGGGGACGGTTCCTGAAAATCAGCTCGAAATGCTGATCAAAATTTGGTTTCAAGGAGAGAAATGATATGTTAATCTTAAATAATTTGACAAAGAAATATGGCAAAAGTGAGGGCAATGCACTAGATTCCTTCTCGCTTATCCTTCCTCGTGGGGAGATTGTCGGGATTTTTGGAGAAAATGGGGCAGGAAAAACCACCATGATGAAGAGCGTGCTCAATCTGCACTCCTTTGAGGGGGAGGTCACTCTGGATGGGGAGGTTGTGGGAAATTCTAACATCACAAAGCTCTCGTTTGCGACCTGTGAGCACTCGTTTTTTTCGAATATTAACGGGGAGGCACATCGTGAGTTTTACGCAAGTCATTTTCCGAATTTTAGAGAGAAACGGTTTGCTCGATTGATGGAGTTTTTCGAGCTTCCCATGAATAAAAAAATATCGAAGTTTTCCACGGGGCAACAGAATCAATTCGAGGTGATTTTGGCTCTCTGTCAAGGGGCAGACTATATTTTTATGGATGAACCTTTTGCCGGAAATGATATTTTTAATCGGGAAGATTTTTACAAGGTTTTACTGGGGATTTTAGAGGAGAGGGAGACCGTGATCCTCTCGACCCATCTCATTGACGAAGTGGAGCATTTTATTGGGCGTGCGGTGCTTATGAGCAAAGGAAAGGTGATTGACGACTGCACTTCGGAGGGGTTTGAAGAGGTTGGGCTTGCCAATTATATCAAGGCTCGCTATCAATATCAAAGTGATCGGGTCAGTCGTGCGCTGGATAGTTTGAGCGAGCAAGAGGAGGAGACATCATGATGAAGTGTGCGAAACAATCGCTGTTTTTGGGCGGTTTGGTAGTGGTATCTGCAGTTTTTATCTGTGTTTCCATCACGAGTAAAAAAGAGGCGCTCACCTATTCGCAAGAGGTTCTGCACGGAGATGTGAGGGAGGTTGAGGGGTTGCATGTAAGCCTTGCGAGCACCATGAATCAGGATTATTATTGGCTGGTGGATTTTCCTCTCGACGATAGTTCGCAGATAGATGTGACGTTCGACACGAAATATGAGATGGATTCTTCTTCGTTGGGGTATTTTGAGATTGAAACGGCGTTTTCCTTTCAATCAAGTACCACTGGGACGATAGATTTTGAAGAAGATGTGAGGTTCTATCCAAAGGGGGGTGGCGAGCCTACGCTTGCTTTGATTGACGTGGCAAGTCGCACCCAATTAAACGAAACCCACACCGAAACAGTGCGTTATGCCGATTATTACGAGTATTATCCGATTCATGTGGCTGGAGCGATCGCCGTGGAGGATGTGCAGGGGATGTTGCACATCTCGGAGGCGGGTGTATCTGCGATACGGGACTATTTTAAGTATCCTGTGGACCCTGATCACGAGCTCACCATTACCATCACGAAAAATGGGGATGGGGTGTGTGAGGTTAGGGTGGAAACAAGGGGATTATTAGAACAGGGTATTTGGTATCATCGCTCTGTTATGGATGGAACTACGGTTTATTTTCACCAAATCAATGGGGATAGGTCGGGGGTGCATCGCATCGACCTTTTCCCTCGCACGCAACAGTTTGATGTTGCAGAAATCACACCGATTATCACGATTGAAGAGGGGCAAGAGATCACTGCAATGAGGAAATGGGGGGAGACCCTCGCCTTGATTTTATACGAAGAGGGGGAATACACTCTGGTGGCGTACTCCCTTGCAGATTACGGCATGATTGGGGAGATTCCCCTCGGATTCGATTGTTACGACATCGAGCTCACGGGTGAGGTCGCCGTACTACAAGAAGGGTATAACGAGGGCGAATTTATGGTGGTGGAGCAACGCAACAATACCATCGAAACCGTACTAAAAGGGGAGATTGAGGAGAATTTATATCAAGATGGTGCACTCTATAATTATGGGGGATCCCTGTCGTATTTTGGTGGAAAACTGATCATTGCACGAGAATTGCGTCCGTATGTGCAAGAGTTCATGACCTCAGATTGTTGGGTGATGGTGTCGGTTTTTGATGAGAGTGGGCTTGTGTACAAGGGGAAGTATGTCTCGAGTCAGGTACGAGATTTAACCATAAATGATGTGATTTGGGGGATGAGATCTCCTGAGATGTATGAGGTGCTTGTTTCGTAGGGTATGACAAAATCCACATCGAAAGATGTGGATTTTGTTTGTTTTTATTTCAATTCGGTGGTTTTGATGACGTTTACGTCGGTGAACTCTTGGTTTTCTCCACCCATCGCCCAGATGAAGGAATAGGATGCGCTGCCACAACCTGAGTGGATGCTCCAGGAGGGGCTGATGACTGCTTCGAAATTTTGCATCACGATGTGGCGTGTTTCCTGTGGCTCTCCCATGAAGTGCATGACCACTTGATCTTCGGGGACTTCGAAGTAGGCATAGACCTCCATACGTCGCTCGTGGGTGTGGGCTGGGAGGGAGTTCCAGACGTTGCCCTCTTCAAGGCAGGTCATGCCCATGAGTAGTTGGCAGGTGGGGAGGACGGCTGGGTGGATGAATTGGTTGATCACACGTTTGTTGCTGTTTTTGACGTCTCCCATGGGGTTTTTGGCTGCATCTTTGATGGTGATGAGTTTGGTTTCGTGGCTGCAATGGGCTGGGGTGGATGCCATGTAAAATCTGGCAGGTTCTGTGGCAGATTTGCTGGAGAAGAGAACCTCTTTTGTGCCACGAGTGATGTATAAGCAGTCTTTGTAGCCGAGGGTGTATTCCACACCGTCTGCTTTGATGGTGCCCACGTCACCGAAGTTGAAGATGCCGATTTCACGGCGCTCGAGGAAGAAATTTGTACCGAAATTCGCCCAGACGTCGAGGTCTTTTTCTAAGGGAACTACCTCTTTGGTGGGCATACAGCCGAGGGTTACCATACGGTCGACGTGGGAATAGACCGAGACCACTTTGTCGGGTTGGAATAGGTCTGAGATTAAAAATTCGTCCCGAATTTCTTGGGTGGTATAGCGTTGAAAATCTTTTTGATTGGCACTGTAGCGAATGTCCATGATACAATCTCCTTCGTTTTTTTGATTTTTGGGGGTGATTTTTGCGCTGTGCATAGAGGAAGAGGGAACTTTAATGATTCCTAGTATACCACCATGCAAGATGATTATATCCTGATTTTTGTGCATTGTCAATAGTTTTTTTAGAATAATTCCCTCGAAATCATTCTATTCGTCGAGTTATCTAAGAATTCGCAGTTTTTTTGGACTTGACAAAGGGATAGCACTGTGCTACACTTCCGATAAACTCACTTCGAAATGATAATGGGGTTTTAAAGTGAGATTCTATTGCGCTCCCCTTGTAACGGGGTGAATTTATAAAAATGGAGGATTATCACATGATTCAGAATTTTTTCTATCACAGCGACTGCCCTTGGACCGATCTTGGTGGAGGGGTGCGACGTAAAATTCTTGCCTACAACGACAATCTTATGGTGTGCGAACTCGAGTTTGAAGAAGGCGCCGTCGGCGCACTGCATGAACATTTTCACGAACAATGTACTTATGTTGTGGAAGGGGAATTTGAGTTTGAAATTGCTGGGGTTAAGAAGGTGATTTCTGTTGGGGACACGACCTTCAAAGAGGCAAATGTTATTCATGGTGCAGTCTGTTTGAAAAAAGGGAAGTTAGTGGATATTTTCACGCCTCGTCGAGATGATTTCTTGTCGGAATAGGTGATATTGTACAAAAATAGACCGGTTATTTTGGGCAATTTACTAGTAGATTTGAATGCTGTTGCGTGGTATACTAGATCAGGTCTTAGTAGATATACCACTCGCCATGTTCCTTCCAGAATTGGTGGCTTCGTTCTTCTGATTTGAGATAATAATCCGATCGGTTCACAAAGCAAACAGAGTTTGGTGAATTTCATAGAAAGAGGTCCTAATTTGGTTATTGACGAACGTATCCCACGAGAAACTGGGCGAGAATATGCGCTGCGAAATTTGAAAAAGAATATTGTTCATCTCCACCTTGAACCTGGAGCGAAGGTGAGCGAGGTGGAACTTGCTACGAAGCTTGGCCTCTCTCGTACCCCTGTACGAGAAGCGCTTCTTGAGCTTGCAAAGGTCAATATTGTGCAGGTTTTCCCTCAAAGAGGGAGTGCTATCTCGAAAATCAATCATAAAGAGGTTGAAGAAGCGATTTTTATGCGCAATACCCTGGAATGTGCGATTGCAGAGCTCTGTTGTGATGTTGCTACCCCTGAGGACATCAATAAATTAGAAGAAATTTTGAAGTATCATGAGTTTTGCAGTGAAGAGCTAAACTCTAAGGATAAATGCTTTGAACAGGATCAGGCTTTCCACTGCGCACTTTTCGAGATTGCTGAAAAACCTCAAGTCTATGTTAGTATGCGAAATTTGTCCATTCATTTGGATAGAATGTGCGCTCTGACACTCTCGGAGGTTACGCAAGATCGTGTCATTCAGGATCATCGCACGATTTTTGAGGGAATCGTCCAAAAAGACAAGGTGAAATCAAGGGAGTCTATGTATTGTCACATCAATCGTGCTCACGCCTTTGAAGAGACATTTAGTGAGCAATTCCCCCACTATTTTGAGTAAAAAAAGAGCTGTCTATGACAGCTCTTTTTTTGTGTTATTTGGGAACGGAGTGGGGAATTCTTGACAGAATAGACGAAATTAGAGGACAATAACGGCCCCTATCATGATGGCGATGGATACGAAGATGGCGAGGGTGCTGACGAATCCTACCTGCATGGGGTCGGCCCCTAATTGTTGGGTATAAATGATCGAGGAGGTGGCGATGGGGGATACCATGCCGAGGAATAGTCCTTGTCGTACTTCGAGTGGCATTGGGAGATAGAGGTAGCACAAAATGGCGACGGTGACTGAGAGTCCGTAGCGCAAACCGATGATGGATAGGGCATCTTTGATTTGGTTTTTATCGAAATTGAAGTCGATCATGATGCCAATCATCAACATTCCTAAAAATGCAGTTGCCCTTGCTGGGACATCTACCAATTGATAGACGATGGGGGGGAGGGTGATGCCAAAGACTTGGAAGAGGGCCATTGCGAGGTAGCACATGCAGGGGACCGAGTGTACGATATTTTTAAGGATGGTGAAGATTGGGTTGCCCTTTTCATGGTTGATGAGTGCAGATGCCACTGCCATGCTGCCACCGAGTACCATAACTGCGTTACCCATATCGAAAATGATTGCCGTGATCACTGCTGTGGAGGAGAAAAAACTGGAGATGAAGGGAAGGGCGAAGATTGCGATGTTGTACCCACCAGAGAGGAGCATTTTTTGTGCTTGTAGGTTGCGTGAGTTCTTGCGACTGGTGAGATATCCCACGAAGGTTGTCACCACATTTAAGAGAAATCCGAGGAGGCAGACAAAGAAAAAGCTGGGGTCGTAAGTAAAGTCTTCGAAAATGGAAATGATGACACAAGGAAGGCAAATTTCTACCAAAACTTTTCCTAGAAAATCCTTATCTCGAAGGGAGAATTTTCCTTGTTTTTTGAAGATATAACCGACTGCGATGATTGCCACCAAGCCCAGAGAAGTGATGAGTATATCAAACATTTAGAGTCCTCTTTCTGCTATATTTTTTGTGAATTCAATCCCTACTATTATACAGGACTTCTTTCAAAAAAGCAAGGAAATTCACACCCCCTTTTCGGAGGATTTTGTAGGTATATAATACATCTTGGACACTCGCTCAGAAAAGAGTGGAAGAAACTCCAAAAATCGGTTATAGTTAAGTTACCACACAAAACTGCCGAGAGGAGATTCTTCCATGACCAGT
>JAWXUK010000068.1:0-9542 GCA_044432785.1 Eubacteriales bacterium
ATCCATAGGGGTGTAGATCTTAGTGGAAGCCACAAGTTTGAGTGCCAGGGTTTTCAAAACCTCTACCGCTAAAAGATACCATCCTTTGGGCGAATTTTCGACATCATTCTTCTGATATGTTCTATCATCCATCCTGTAGCCTCCTGACTTAGTATTATTTTGGCGTGGCACGCAAAGAAATTCCGTTCCACCACTACTATAATTATACTCCCCGTTTCGTGGAAATTCAAGTTTTATCGCAAGTTTATTTCTTGGTTTGAAAATATATCTTTGTCTCCTAAATTCCTCTGTGGAGGGGTTGGCAATGCCGAAAGAACCGAGAACCTCTCCCCGTGAGGAAATCAGCTCAAATCCGTTGTGACACGGTTTTTCAAGAAATCTTGTATTTTCAATGGTTATAGCGGTTGCTCTGAAATTTTTTCAAAAAAAATTCCGAAAAAATCAATAATTTAGCAAAAAATAGCATAAAGACATATAGGTAGAGGTGGGACGCCCCTTTTCAGTCTCCGAAATGGGTGACAACCCCTGCTCAGCGTTCCTATGGTCTCTTTTTGAGACACAAACGGGTCGCATCTGCGCTGTTAGGAGGTATTTTAGCAGTAGCGACCAAAAAAATTAGTAGGAGGTGATAGTTATGATCATCCGACCCCGGGGCACCCGGTTAGTAGAATTGCCACTTAATAACGAAAGGATAAAAAAATATGATTAACATTTTTGAAAAGATAAATTTGCAGTGCTCCCTCGTGGGCACACACTACCACCACCTCGTTCCCTTGGTGGAACGAAATGACGATTTTGTGCCGGCTCCACTGGAAGAAAACGGCGAAATTCTCCAAAGTAGCCTTCAATCGGTGGCGAATTGCTTGGGATTGAGACTTGAAGAGCTCACCTCCCCCACGATGGGCAACAAATGGGTCGAAAAGAGCGTTACAAGAGCGAAAAGGGGTGCAAGATCCAAGATTATCTCGCTTCAAACAAGGATGAGAGCTTTGAGTGCCTTCTTCATTGTGAGGAATTTGCCCAAAACCCAGACTGGAGGGAGCAGGTGCTCTCCCTCAACCCTCGATTCTACAGCGCACTCGAAGGGATTGAGCGCATCGATGACGACAGCAAGACCTTTGCACGAGAGATCTTCCCCCTTTGGAATTTCCAGTGGAACTGATGTGAATCAGACCGAGCTCCCCCTGCTTCGCAGGGGGGCTCCGTGGCACTCTGCAAAATCCCCAAGGAAACCAGACCACCAGTTTCGTCGGCTTTGACAATCCTGTGAAGAGCTCGTGAGATTCTCCCCTACGGCTTCGCTGATAGACCCTTTCTCCGTATATTTCGGGAAATCTCTTGTGTATTCCACCAAAAACTGATATAATGGACAAAAGAAAGTCACAATATTGTTTTTCGTGGTAGCAGAGAGCGTGCTGGTATACTAAGTTGTAACCCTTCCTTGGTTGTACCAGCTTATGCTATTCACGACGAGAAAGGATCCTTTCAGATGAAAAAAAGTCCAAAACTAGACCTAAATGCCCCTGTTGTGCTTGGTTTCACCTTCCTATGTTTGATTTCGCTGATCGCAAGTGCCTTAACTGGAGGTGTCAGCAACTCGCTATTTTTCTGCGTATACCGTTCTTCCATGACAGATCCACTCACCTATTTTCGTTTATTTGGTCATGTCTTTGGGCACGCAGGAGTAGAGCATTTTATGGGAAATATTACTCTAATTTTGCTTTTAGGTCCTCTATTAGAAGAAAAATATGGATCACTAAATTTAGCCTGTATGATTGGAACCACAGCACTTGTGACCGGACTTGGTAATATGATATTCTTTCCAAATACTGCACTTTTAGGGGCGAGTGGGGTGCTATTTGCCATGATTTTAGCCTCTTCTCTAACTAGTTTAAAGGATGGCAAAATTCCGATTACTTTTGTGTTAGTAGCTGTTTTGTACTTGGGGCAAGAATGTTTTAATGCTCTATTTGTCCGTGATAATATTTCACAAATATGTCATATCGTTGGTGGTATCGTAGGCGCAACCTTGGCAATCTTTATGAGTAAATCCTTGAAATGAAGAAACTGGCGCATTCACTCCACGATTCGCTAGCTCTCCCCTATTTATCACTAAAAACCCCCAAGAGATCAAATTCATCTCTTGGGGGTCAAACTTTGTCAATTTTTCAGTTGATAGATGACATCGAGCACCGATCCGTCACGATATTCCACGATTGCAACCACACGATCGGTGGTTTGCACCGATTTTGGCTCACCTGTGAGGGAGATGGCGAGTTTGTGCAGTTCCTCGATGGTGGTGATCGGGATGCAAGCCTTGGTCAGGTCCTCACGCAGTTCCTCGTAGAGGTCGTGCTTGGGGTTGAGGGCAATGCCGGCTTCGGTGACCACGACGGCGACACTATCCCCAGGGGTGCAACAGGTAAATACCTTTTCCACCACCGAAGGGGTGCGTCCACGGATGATGGGGAGGGTGATGATGGAGAGGATGGAGCCTCCTGCCACGTCGGGGCCACCCCCCAGACCACCCATCATTTCCCCACTCGAGCCTGTGAGGATGTTGACGTTGAAATCGAGATCCACCTCGAGAGCACCCAACACGCCGAAGGTCTCACGGTTTAGCATGCAACCCTTTTGCCATGGGTTTGCGTAGAGCGCATTGTCAATCTCCACCACTTTGGGGTATTCGGCGATGGCACGGGCAGCCACCGAGTCGAAGGATTGACTGCACGCCACCACGTCTACCAGACCTTCACGGTGCATCTCGATGATGGCAGCAGTGATCCCACCGAGGGCAAAACCGG
This sequence comes from Eubacteriales bacterium, assembly GCA_044432785.1. Lineage (GTDB taxonomy): Bacteria > Bacillota > Clostridia > Oscillospirales > Oscillospiraceae > JAWXUK01. The sequence continues at coordinate 2,805 of JAWXUK010000068.1, forward strand.
CTGTGATCTCACGGTCACGCATATGTTGGGCGAGAAATTCGGTACAGGCGATGCTAATGGCAGCAGCACCTGTTTGAAACCCAAAACCAGAGACAAATCGGCGAGAAGCTGCCATAATATCGGCAGTTTTTTGCGCAATGGCGAGATCTCGTGGATTTTTGGTGGCTCGGGTGGCACCAGAACCGATTTTATCGGGATCTCCGATGCAGTCCACCTTGACCACATAGTCCACATAATTTTGGGTGATGCTCGCAGGGAGCGCAGGATAGGGCGCTAAATGATCGGTCACCACCACCACGCAATGGGCGTGCATGGCATCCACGAAGGAATAACCCAGAGCCCCACAGGGGTTGGGACCACGTTGCCCTGTGCAGTTTCCGTAATCATCCGACTCGGATGCTCCGATAAAAGCGACGTCGATAGTGAGCTCTCCTTGCTCGATGGCACGAGGGCGAGAGCCGTGAGGACGCAGAATCACAGGGGTTTCGAGAATCCCAGACAAAACAGCGTCACCGAGTTCCCCACGAATACCACTCGCTTGGATGGAACGGATGGTACCATCTTTGATGTAGTCCACGATGGAGGGATTTTTGATGTTGACCACGGCGCTCGGCGCAAAGCAAAGACCTTTGATTCCAAGACTTTTAATGGCTGCTAACACCTGCCCGATGATGAGATCCCCCTCACGAAAACTATGGTGAAAGGAGATGGTCATGCCATCGGCGAGACCACTCTTCTCCACTGCAGTGACCAAATCAGGGAGCAGTTTGGTATCGGATGGGAGCACTTTTCCCTCGGTGCGAGCACTTTTGACAGGGATTTGAGAGGGTTCTTTGGCATATAACCCTTGATATGGCTTGAGATTATACCCTTCTACCGAATCTGGCAGAGGGATTCCTGCTGCGTTTTTGGTCATAGTGACACCTCCAATCCTGCTGCTCGTGCCTGTGCGAGGATGGTTTGGGCACGCAATTCCATGGGTTTATCCACCATGCTACCATCCACCACGACCACCCCAGTTTTCTGCTTGGCACCCTCTTCAAGTGCCTGTAAAATACGGATGGCGTTGTAAATTTCTCGTTGACTTGGGGTGAAACAGGAATTTACCACGTCAATCTGTCTTGGATGGATGACGGTTTTGCCATCGAAACCTAAATTTCGGGTCAAAATGGTATCCTCTTGCAACCCTTCGAGGTCGTTTATGTCGCTAAACACAGCATCAATGGCACACACCCCTGCATTGCGACAGGCGAGCAAAATCAGATTGCGTGCATGGAAAATTTCCAGTCCCTGTTTGGTGCGACGTGCATTTAAGCTAGCTGTAAAATCCTCTGCGCCGAGGGCAAGTGCCTCGATACGATTAGAACAGGAGGCAATCTCCATCGCCTGTAGCGCACCGGGGTAGGACTCGATGTTGCACCAAATGCGTGTAGAACTTACCTCGATATGGTATTTTTCTTCGAGTTTTGTGATTTTTTGCTCGATATTTCTGACTTCATCTGCGTGCTCTACCTTAGGGATACGAATGGCATCAGGGCGAGCGAGTACAGCCATTTCGAGATCTTCATCAAGGTAGGGGGAATAGATTCCGTTGACCCGAATGATGACGTATTTGTTGGGAGGACGGTGATGGGTCAATGTTTGATAGACCAAAAGTCGGGCAGCATCCTTTTCGGTTTCTGCCACCGAATCCTCTAAATCGTAGACAATGCAGTCGGCTGCGAAGAAGCGAGCCTGTTGCATTTTTGCCGGACTAGATCCCCCAGCATAGAGGTTTGTGCGAAAGAGTGAACTCATAAAAACCCCTCCTCTCCCCATGGATAGGACTGCTCGCTCGCACGACAGAGAGCGCACTGCAACCGAGCACGCAAGGTGCTATCCAGCGCCCCTTTGTCCATGATGGAAATCCGAGCCTCCGTGACCTCCATCTGCGCAAGCACTTGATGGGTGGTCTGGATAATTTGGTCGCCAAACTGTACTTTCACAATGCTGTCGAGGTCGATTTCCACACCATTTGCGCAAGGTTCGACGGTAATTTGGACATCGCTAGACTCTAAAGTGCCTGCCACTGCAGGCTTTTGCAGTTTCACTTGGTCTCCTTTTGGGTGGCACATTCGCACCCCACGAGACAGACTTGATAGGCTATTTTATTCATATCAACACTCCTCTTTTGTACCCTTTGATCGGGCTACCTTTATGATAGCACATTTCAGGCAAAGTGGCAAGGGGGTTCAATGCCGTAGTCGGATATCCATTCCCCCCAGTTGCGAGAAAAAGTGCGAAAACCTCTTGCATGAATGGGAAAAATGTGCTACAATGAAACAAATGGAGGTGGTTTTATGGATCCGATGGAATGGGAGAATCTTCCACTAAGCAATGACTTTATTTTTTCTAAGATGATGTTGGACGAGGAAATTTGCAAAGGAACCATTGAAGCACTTCTCAAAGGTGAAGGGTAGAATTTATGACCATGAGAATGAAGGAACAGGACATTGCAAGGGATAATTTCGCTCTTGGTGAAAAGCGAGGACTCGAGTTGGGGGAACGTCGCAACAAAGAAAAAATTGCAAAAAAATTGCTTACTATCATGTCTGATAGCGAGATAGCGATCGCAACCGAGCTGACACTTGAGGAAGTTCGCAACCTTCGCAACTCGACATAATTCCAACCATAATACCTCAAAAATAAAACAGGACGATCCATTGGGTCGTCCTGTTTTGTTGTGGAAATCACCAGTTTTTCCTCGTGTATTTGTGTAAAGTGCTTTATTTGAATCCTTGAGAGAGCAAACTTCTCGCTCGAAAGAGGAAAAAACCCTCACCCATCCCCCAAAATCTCATGATGTTCCTCGATAAATTCCATCAATTTGGGGCATCCAGTAGTGAACTCTTCTCGCAGAAAAAGTCTCTGCGTGTTCGAGTTGTGGCTCGCCATAAAGTCCTTGATCGCCATCATTTGGTGCTCCACTCGCTCGAGGGAGAGCATCCAGTTAACCCCATAAATCACCGATTCTAGTAGCTCTTTTGGGAGTTCTGGGGCAGAAAAGTCGCAATTTGCCTCCTCGATGGTCTGACGAAGGAGATAGATCACCCCTTGAATTTGGAGGAGCAACCCCTCTTGACTTTGAGGATGAGGAACATTTTCCCCCTTCAAAATATCTTTTGCTTTGGGGACTTGAGCCTGAACCTGACAAAATGCGAGGAAATTTCCCCCCACACTGCGACCCACGTTTGCATTGATCTGGGCTGTTGTCAGTGGGTCTTGGACTGGAAATAGGTGGAGAATATCGCTCACAGCCTTCCAACTGCGTGGAGATGCGAACAAAAACTCTTCATTTTCCCAATCAAAGGTATGCAAATGCTGTGGACACCAACTCAAATAGGCGAGCACGAGGGGATGGATGTTTTGGGTGTATGCCCAGGTTTTCCATGCCTCTAAATCTGCAACCACCTCGAAAACGCTACAGCGATTGGCGAAATTCCCCTCGATTCCAGTGAATTCACCCCCACCATCCTCTTCTCCATTCCCCAAACAGACAATCATCCACCCACTTGGGAGGACATATTCCCCCAAACGACCCTCGTTTAAGAGCTGATAGGCAGCTGTGCGCACACTTTTACCACAGGAGGTCACCTCGTCGAGCACCAAAATTCCTTGCTCGCCATCACGCTCCACCCGTGGGAGAATATCGTTCTGGAGCCAAATGGTGTGGGTGTGTTCTTGGTTGACGTATGGGACACCTTTGAGGTCGGTCTCACTATAAAGTAGCAATCGAATGTCGATATATCCGATATTTAGCTCGTTTTTAGCAAGATCTGCGATACTTTCGGTTTTTCCGATACCACCTTTTCCTAAGCCGAAAATGGGACGTGGGAGTCCTGCTTGAAATTGTCGCTTGACAATGTTTTTAAATTCTTCCACCGTGACGGAAGGTAAAAAATCGGTCATAATCATACCTATTTGAGAGGGATAACCCTCTCCTTTCCATATTTTTTTAGATTTTTATTGTCTTTTCTCAAGAATTATGAAACTGGGGGATGGCTACTTTGCCAAATGGAGGGGAAAATTGAGGGTTGTAATCCTTGGTCATCACCCAAATGGTGTGGGGGTAACGTCGTTTTCGGTTTGGGGTGCCATATCCACTCGAAAAATAGCCGTCTGTGAAAATTAAGCACACCAAAGGTTGTATTTTGCACTGTTTGGACTCGAAATATCGGAATAAACAGTCGGGATCTGTCCCTTTTCCGATCTGTGGACGGTAGGAGAGGAGATCCTGTTTCCCTCGAAATTTCAGCTGACCTTGAATTTGCGCATCCCAGTAAATGAGCTCGGCATCGAGGTGAAATCCCTTACAAATGTTCCAAATTTGTCCTAAAAAGCTTTGAAGATCCTCTTCCGAGACCGATCCCGAGGTATCCAGACAGATTTTCAGCCCTGATAGCTGATTTCCTTGGGAGGATGTTGGTCCCGGTAAAATCAACTTTTGATGGATAAATCGTTTATCTGGGGTGGAAAAAGAGCAATCCCAGTGATTTTCGCCCGATAAATAGCGACGGAGGAGCTTGCGCCAGTCCACAAAACCGATTTCCGACTGGGGAGGTGGCTCGAGTTTGGCACCCTCGATTTTTTGCATGGGCTGATCTTGGTTGAGCTCCCCCTTCATGCTCGCCTCGGCTCGCAGTTTATCTCCCAATCGCTCGGAATTCAAATTCCCCCATTGCTCTGGAATATCCAATAAATCGTTGTGGGAGACCAATTTCTCCCCCTCTTCAACTAAAAATGTTTGGAATTTGTTCTCCTCATCCTCCTCTGGGTCGTCATTATCCAGAAAATCACGGCTGTGCGAGCAAGTGGGGTGGGTGCCACGTTCTCCCTCCCATTGGTTTTTCCAATGTTCTTCTGTTGCACTTTTTTCGTGAGGATCAGGGGCAGATGGCTCTTCTTTGGTGGAACTTTTGAGCTTTTTGTAAATATATTCCACAGAATGGGTCTTCAGATTCAAATCTCGGTGGAAGATCGCATCCTCTGGCATGATGAGAGAAACCCCACGCAGTTTCACCTCATCGTGAGGGCCAACCAAGGAAAATTCCTCTGCAATCCACTTATTGACGTAAAAATCACAGGCTAAATTCCAAAGTTCGGGGGTGCGTCCCCCTCCTCGTGTGATATGCTCGAGGGCGAGGTGTGCCACAGCATGAAGCACCCAAAAGAGCACCTCACCCTGAGGCATCTGCTCGAATTTTTCGGGGTGGTAGGTTATCTTTTTGAGGGAGACACCGATGATTTCCACCTCGAAACTGGGTTCTTTTTCTAAGATTTCGTAAATTCCACTATAATAGGGAAAGATTTTTCGCAAATCTATCATTGCTTTGGTCAATTTTTGTTCTACGGTCAAAGGAGGACCTCCTCTCTGGCTGACTGGTCAACCCAAAAAATCATGACAACTCGCCACGGTTATGGTATACTAAGATGACATCAAAATGATGGATGAAATGGAGGAATGAGTATGTCATCAAAATCTCGTATTATTGCACTGGTTCACAGGGATCACTCCCACGTCGTGGGGTACGACTGGGAGCAGGATGGGCAGACCTCGTTTCTCACCACCCAAGAGGTGCGAAAACTCCTGTTTCATCAAGGGGCAGAGAATGCCAAGTTAGATGGCACTTACCACATCGAAATAGAAAACCTCGCCACCCTACCCCAGCGAGAACTGTGCGAGGAGCACCCAGTTTTGCAACATCTCCCAAATATGGAGCGACTTCAAGGGGGTTCCCCCTACCGATCATTCCAGTACTTCGAGCAGGAGGACGGCACTTATTCGGCGCAGATCCACCTAAAAGATGCTCCATGCTATCAAGAGCCACTACCTTATTATAAAGGTAGCAAGGTCACCCAAGTGGTGGGGATTTGCGAGGAATATGACACCTGTTTTGCGCAAAACCTCTTGCCGTTGGTGGATTTGAATGGGATGGAAGAGGTCATTTTCTCGGTGGAAGTGGAGGGAACATGCCACCCTGTTTCCCTCAAAATTTGTGGAGGAATTCGTGATATTCCGTTCGATAAATGGAGAAATCAGCCATACCTCACTCGGGTAGAGCTGTGGGATGGGGTGGAATCCATCGGCGAGCGATCCTTTTCGGGCTGTCACAGATTGCGAGAGCTCGCTCTCCCCTCGCATCTGCGTGAACTGGGAGAGGGGGCGCTATCAGGCACGGCCATCAAAAAACTGAAATTTCCCGAGGGATTACGGGCAATTCCCGATCATTGTTGCTCGGGATGTTCGGGACTGGAAGAGGTCACCCTCCCCTCCACCCTCACCCAACTGGGACGGGGGGTGTTTCAGGGTACGGCACTGGGTCAAGTGACCATCCCACAAGGGGTGGTGGAACTTCCAGTGGATGGATTTGCAAACTGTCTAGCGCTCACCTTTGTGCAGTTGCCCTCGGATCTCCAAACCATTCAGGCTCGAGGATTTGCCCACACCAAGGTGAGGGAAATTGCGCTCCCCTCCACCCTCCACACCTTGGGGGAGGAGGGCTTTGCCCATTGTGGCGAGCTCAAACAGGTCACGCTGCCAACCTCGGTGCATCGTGTGGGGGATCGTGCTTTTTCAGACTGTCCCAAACTGCGAGAGATCCGACAGTTTCAAGTCCCCTCGAAGAGGAATAACACCCCAAAATCTTCGGGATTCATTGGGGAATCAGCCTTTGCGAACACACCTTTGACCGAATTTAC
>JAWXUK010000069.1:0-9262 GCA_044432785.1 Eubacteriales bacterium
CCACCGTGAAGATCAGAAAAGACTGTATAAAATCTCTAGTTTTTATTGTTTCGAAGATTTTAGAAATCAATTAAAAGTACATAATCGCAGAAGTAACAACTTGCCGATGAGACCGCTGGGGTGGCTTACTCCAAACGAGTATGCTGTACAAGATGTTTGACAAACTTACATTTTTGGAATTTTCTGAATTTCACTCCGACTAGATCAGAGCGATAAATGGAAGAATGTTGTTTTCTTGGATGGATATTTTTGATAAAAAGAGACTAATTATGGAACTCAAATGTATATATCACTATTTTGTCGAAATTGCTGAAATGTGTCGTTGCAGGTTACGTAGATCTTTCTGCACAAACAACCATTGAAGTGTGAGTAAAGATCATAGCTCGTTGCAGGCAGAGAGACTTTGAAAGAGTAGGTCTCGATATCTCTAACGGAATTCTAGATTATTGTCCGAAATCCAGCAGAATCAAATACTTCTTTGTAGTCGACTAAATCTTCGGGATAGATGGCTTTGAGATGACTGAGGGTGTATTCTAACTGCAACGATCCATACTTTTTTTCACCGAGTTGATGAAAGGGGAGTAGATGTAGCTCTTTAATGCCGATTTTTTCAAGCAAATCGCAAAACTTCACTGCATCATCTATAGAGTCATTTACGGTTGGAATTACAGGGATCCTTGCGATGGTCTGTATCCCTGATTGCACTGCCCATGACATATTTTTAAGCAGAGTCTGGTTGGAAACACCTGTTAATTCGAGATGTTTTTTATGATCATGATGCTTCATATCGAAAAGGATTAGATCGGTTTGGTTGGCTATTTTTTGAAAAATATGTTCTGAACAATGGCCTGAAGTCTCAATCGCAGAGGATATCCCCTCCTTTTGCAGTTGCGATAGTAATTTGCAAACAAATTCAGGATGGACAAGAACTTCACCCCCGGACAAGGTGACACCACCATTTGATTCTTCATAAAAATCAATATCTTTTCGAAGTTCTATCATAACCTCCTCAATGCTCATTTCTGTTCCTGAAAATTCGATGGCAGAAGTAGGGCATTTGCGAATGCATTGACCGCAGTTGATACAGTTTTTATGATAGAAAGTAAGGTGTTCTTCGTGCCAAGTAATACTTTTAGTTGGGCAAACCGAGGCGCAATTATGGCAATAGGTGCAATGATCGACATTTAAAAGAAGTTGGGTGTATGCAGATTGGGATTCAGGATTGGCACACCAGAGACATTTGAGTGGACAGCCTTTGAAAAAAACAGTAGTACGAATCCCTGGTCCATCATGTATGCAAAACTTTTGTATGTTAAATATATTGGCAGTCATAAAATACCTCCTAAATTCTTATCTGCGAGGGGAAGAAATGGTCGTAACGGTTCACAGTATGAGAATGCTTTCCCTCTTAGTATCAATATAACATACAATGAAATGAAAGTCAATATACTTTCGTATGAAATATATAAGATGCTGAAAGAGTGAAACAAAATTAAGATCTTAGTGTGGATTTTACTTGCAGAGTGGATTGAGTTATGGTATACTAAGAAAAATAGGAGGTTTTATCATGACAGATAGACACAAAAAAATAATCGAAATAGTAAATGAAAATAAGAAAATAGAGGTAAATATATTAGCAGAATTATTAGAAGTATCATCAGTGACAATACGAAAGGACCTGGATTTTTTGGCATCAAAAGGTCTGCTATCGAGAGAGCATGGGTTTGCAGTACACTGCAATGACGACGATATTGGAAATCGATTGGCTGTGAAATACGAAATCAAACAAAAATTAGCCAAAGCTGCAGCAAGTCTAGTGGCAAACGGGGAAACCGTGATGATTGAGTCGGGATCGAGCTGCGCCTTGCTCGCCACTGAATTATCAAAAGAGGATCGAGAGATCACCATTATCACAAATTCTGCGTTCATTGCATTGCAGGTGCGAGATAACGGCAATGCACGTACAATACTGCTCGGTGGAGAATATCAAAAAGAATCACAGGTTATGGTGGGTCCCCTTGTTAGAATTTGTGCAAAAGAGTTTTATGTTGACAAATTATTCATAGGAACCGACGGATTTGAACCGAAAGTGGGATTTATGGGGAGTGATATGATGCGCACCGAGGCCATGAAAGGGTTAGCAGAATCGGCTCGAAAGGTCTATCTGTTGACCGATTCCACCAAATTTAGCACCATGGGGGTTGTGATGCAGATAAAATTTGAAGATATCGCAGGGGTTGTAACCGACAGTGAAATACCAGATCATGCCATGAAAATCTTGAAAGAACATCATGTGGAAGTGATTGTGGTGGAATAAATCAAAGCTGCGCCGTATCATAGTAGGGGCTATGATACGGCATTTTATTGCCTATTTTGTGCAAGAGATTATGTCGCTAGCTCATGCAAATATTCGAGGTAGGATCCTTGCCATGGAAAGGTATATAAAAATATTCCTTTCGTTCATAAGTGATTATTATTTTATATGAAAATATTATCTTGACAAAGTATATCTCATATGCTATATTAAAATGGTGAGGAGTCTAACAGAATCGATGCATGTTAGGATCCATAAAAAATATGGTATTTTAGGAGGACTTATCATGAAAAGTAATTATTTTGGTCGATTAACCAAACGAATGGATGAATTTCGTGAGCAAGTACTGGAAACAAAACCACTGATCTGTGCTGAGCGTGCTTTACTAGTGACAGAGAGCTATCAAATCTACAAAAACCAACCAAATACGATGAAACGAGCTTTGATGCTGAAGAATATTCTAGAAAATATGTCCATTTACATAGAGGACCACACTTTAATTGTGGGCAATCAAGCATCTTCGAATTTAGCTGCACCTATTTTCCCAGAATACACAATGGAGTTTGTTTTGAAAGAGCTCGATTTGTTCGAAAAACGAGATGGGGATGTATTTTACATCACCGAGCAAACCAAAGAAGAGCTGCGATCCATTGCAGATTTTTGGGAGAACAACAATTTGCGTGCTAAAGGGGGGGCTTTGTTGCCAGAAGAGGTCAGCGTCTTTATGGAAACTGGATTTTTTGGCATGGAAGGGAAATTAAATGCAGGGGATGCCCATTTAGCAGTGGACTATCCTCAACTATTGAAAATTGGTTTGGTGGGTTATGAGGAGCGCACCAAACTACAAAAAGCGAAACTTGACCTAACGAAAATTGAAAATATCGATAAATATCACTTTTACAATGCTGTATTGACCGTGATCGAGGCTGTAAAAATTTACGCTGATCGTTTCTCGCATTTAGCGAAAGAGTGCGCTGAAACAGCCGATCCGGCTCGGAAAGCAGAGCTATTGGAACTAAGCCGCATTTGTGCAAAAGTACCCTATCAACCGGCTGAAACCTTCCATGAAGCGTTGCAATCTGTTTGGTTTATCCAACTGATTTTACAAATTGAATCCAACGGTCATTCCCTCTCTTACGGTCGATTTGATCAGTATATAGAACCTTTTCTGCAAGCTGATTTAGAAAAGGGACACATCACCGAAGGGTCAGCAGTGGAATTATTGACAAACCTGTGGATTAAAACCTTGACCGTGAATAAAGTGCGTAGCCAAGCACATACAGCAAGCAGTGCAGGCAGTCCCCTCTACCAAAATGTGACGGTTGGGGGACAGACCAGAGATAAAAAAGATGCTGTCAATCAAACATCCTATTTAGTTCTAAAAAGTGTGGCACAAGCAAAGCTACCTCAACCAAATTTAACGGTAAGATATCATTCTGGGTTGGATGATCAATTCATGAAAGAATGTATCGAAGTGATGAGATTAGGGTTTGGCATGCCGGCATTTAATAATGATGAAGTCATCATTCCGTCCTTTATTAAATGGGGGATTTTGGAAGAAGATGCGTATGATTATAGTGCCATTGGTTGCGTGGAAACTGCAGTTCCTGGAAAATGGGGCTATCGATGCACAGGAATGAGTTATTTGAATTTTCCACGGATTTTACTTGTAACCATGAATGACGGTATCGATTTGACTACTGGGAAACGATTTACCACAGGAAATGGACATTTCACCGAGATGAAATCCTATGAAGAACTGGAAATTGCATGGGATAAGACAATCCGAGAATTAACCAGAATGAGCGTGATTGTGGAAAATACCATCGACATGGCTCTAGAGCGAGAAGTGCCTGATATTTTGTGCTCTGCACTGGTTGACGACTGTATTGGACGTGGAAAAACTCTGAAAGAAGGGGGAGCAGTTTACGATTTCATCTCTGGTTTACAGGTGGGAATTGCAAATATGGCAGATTCTTTAGCAGCAATCAAGAAAATGGTCTATGAAGAAAAAAGAATCACAGCCTCTGAGTTGTGGGAGGGAATGCTCGATGATTTCCAAAGTGAAAAAGGGAAGGAAATCCAAAAAATGCTGCGAGATGAAACCCCGAAATACGGAAATGACGACGATTATGTCGATCTTTTGGTTGTTGATGCATATAACAAGTATATCGATGAACTTGAAAAACATCCAAATACACGTTTTGAACGTGGACCGATCGGAGGGATTCGATATGCTGGAACCTCTAGCATATCGGCAAATGTAGGTCAAGGACAGGGAACCATGGCAACCCCTGACGGCAGAAACGCAAGAGAACCACTTGCAGAGGGGTGCTCTCCTGCGCATAGTATGGATAAAAATGGCCCTACGGCTGTATTCAAAAGTGTTGCAAAACTCCCAACCGAAAAGATCACAGGAGGAGTTTTGCTAAACCAAAAAGTCACCCCTCAAGTGCTCGAAAAATCAGAGGATAAAATGAAATTATCTATGGCTTTGCGCACTTTTTTCAATCGCTTACATGGGTATCATGTGCAATATAACGTAGTCTCGAGGGAAACCTTGCTCGCTGCACAAGCAGACCCTGCAAGGCATAGAGATTTAATTGTTCGAGTCGCGGGATATAGTGCGTTCTTCAATGTGTTATCGAAACAAACACAAGATGACATCATCGGAAGAACAGAACAGGTATTATAAAGGAGGAATTGACCATGGAATTATTATTTGACACAGCGAACATTGAAGAAATCAAAAAATATATGCAATACTACCCCATCACAGGGATCACAAGCAATCCTACCATTCTAAAATCAGAAGGGAAGATCAATTTCTTCGCACATCTCAAAGAAATTCGATCCATTATTGGATTAGAAAGGTCACTTCACGTTCAAATTCTGGGTCAATCTGCAGAGCAAATGATCAAAGAGGCAGAGGCAATCTTGAAGAGCATTGATGACAAGGTCTATATTAAGATTCCGACGACTGAGGAAGGCTTGAAAGCCATGTCAGAGCTGAAAAAACGTGGGATAGGGGTGACTGCAACAGCGATATACACGAAAATCCAAGGATTCATGGCTATTTTAGCCGGTGCTGACTTTATTGCACCCTATTGCAATCGTATGGAAAACTTAGATGTTGATTTCGAAGAATGTATTGGTGGGTTTCGAAAAATGATAGATGAAAATGGATCTGATTGCAAAATCCTTGCGGCGAGTTTTAAGAATATTTCACAGGTCAATCAGGCATTTTTAGCAGGGGCGCAAACCGTTACAGTACAGCCGAGCCTATTACATTCTTGCTTTGAAATGGCAGCGGTTGACAAAGCTGTGAAGGATTTTCAATCTGATTGGGAAAGTATTCACGGAGATCAATCTATTCTCGATTTTTAAGGATGAAATGACGATATTGAACAGAAAAAGAGGAGGATATCTGTATGGTAAGATTTGCAACAATCGGAAGCAATGTGATTGTTGATCAGTTTTTAAATGAGGCTAAAAAAGTAGAGGGGCTACAATATGTCAGTGCATATTCAAGAACACCTGAAAAAGCGAAAGACTTTGCAAAAAAACACAATGCATTAAGATGGGATAGCGACCTTTTAGAGCTGGCAAATGCGCCAGATATCGACGCAGTTTATATTGCAAGTCCGAATAGTTTACATTGCGAGCAAGCTATTTTGATGATGAAACATAATAAACATATTTTGTGCGAAAAAACCATTGCAAGCAATGAAAATGAACTTCAAGAAATGCTAAAAGTAGCGCAAGAACATCAGGTTATCTTACTGGAAGCGGTCAGGTCGGCATTTGATCCTGGGTTTGAAACAGTGGCACAAAACTTAGGGAAATTAGGAAAAATAAGGCGAGCCACCTTTATCAAATGTCAATATTCCTCAAGATATGACAAGTTTCGAAACGGAATCATTGAAAATACGTTTGATCCTAGTCTCTCGAATGGATCGCTCATGGATATTGGGATCTATTGTATTCACCCTATGGTTTTTTTGTTTGGAATGCCAAATCGAATTGTAAGTGATACGATTATTTTAGAAAATGGAGTTGATGGGGCAGGAACCATCCTATTTTCTTATGATTCGATGCAAGCAGAAATGATATACTCTAAAATTTCAAACAATTTTTTACCTAGCCAGATTCAAGGGGAAGAGGGGACCATGATCATCGATGAAATTGCAGATACCAGAAAAATTGAAATTTTATATCGTAATGGAGAAAAAGAAAGTTATTCATTCGAGAAGGCACAATATAATCTGCTATATGAAGCGCAAAAATGGGTTGAAATGATAGAAAACCAAGAAAAAGCAACCAAGTATAATGATGCCTCGGTCATGACTTTACAAGTGATGGACACCGTTCGAAAACAACTTGGTATTGTATTTCCAGCAGACAAGAAAGAGGCTTGGAAGTGAAAGAAATCACAGATTTCTGTGACTAATCTGTGATTTCTTTTAACAATTATTCTAATAAATAGAGGAAATAGGTCAGTGCTAATAGATCAGCGCTCCCTCCTGCGCTGATATTTTTTTCGATAAATTCACGGTCTAATTCCGTGGCAAATTCCATGAAATCACCCTGGTCTGACGCTAAAAAGTGTCGGACTTTTTGGGTGATTTTCTCATATGTTTCCCGGTTAGATCGTGCGACGATATTGCTATCTTCTGTGTGGGCTAAAATGTGCAATAGCGTCAAAACACCAGCGTCATTTTGGGAGAAACCTTGTTTCATGTTAAGCGAATAAACGGGTAAACCACAGGAAAAAATGCTGGGATATCCTTCTAGTGCTTCTTTTCGGATTCCACCTGATTCCTGTGCTAAAAATGACTTTCCACCCTTGGTTTTTGGCTGTGAGAGCTCTTGGCAGGTTTCTTGAAATGGTTGCAGAATTTCTCCACATAATTGCAAAAATATTTCAGGATGATAAGGAATATTTCTCGCATATAATACCCCTAATGTGGTACAAAAAAGTCCCATAGAGAAAATCACACCCTTATGGGTGTTTACCCCTTTGGTTGCGCTAAACATGGCATTTTCGGCTTTGATTCCAAGTTTTTTTGCTTGGAAAAAGATATTTCTCGGAGAATTATTTACATTTTCTATCCCACATCGTACAAAGTCCTCGAAAAAAGGGATCAGTGAAAGGGCACTATCCTCGAAGGTTTGCAGATTCATATCGCTGTGTGATCCAGTGTTACTGCGATCCACTAGACCTGGTTTTGGGGTTGTATTTACTTCGAAAAGTAGCGCTTTTCCTGCCATTCTACCGAGATTTTTCGCATATTCCTCATTAAAATAACGAGACATAATATCAATTTCTTTTTCCAAAACCTCTTGAATGGGGTGAGCACGTGAGCGAGCGCAAAGGAATGCCTCTTGCTCGCATAGCAAACAGGTGCGAGGGGGCAATTTGAGTGCTGTACGTGAGATTTTCTCGCCTGAAACTTGAATGATGTCTAGATCGAAAATGCGTCCTAATAGCTCTGACATTTCAATTTCGCAAACCATCTTTTTGATAGAAAGAGGAGGTGCATCCACCACGAAAAATGCCTCGTACCCCGTTTTTTCTGTGATTTCTTCCAATGCGACCACAGAAAGTCCGAAAATTTTGCAATAATTAGATATGAGTGCCTTCCCTTTCTCATAAGTTTTGATGGTAAGGGGAAATACCTTGATTTCTCCCACAATATTGAGGGTAAAGGAGATTAAGGGAAGCTGGTGGCTCTCGATGAGTTTTGATTGAGTGGCAACCCGTCGTTCTCGTGCGAAGAGTATTTCCTCAAGTTCGATTTTTTCTCCATGAATTTCCAATATTCCCACCTCTTTCAACTCTGTGATTGTGACACTCGAATCAAGGAGTGACACCTAAATTCTACATTTATCTTAACAGATGGACTCATTTTTGTCAAGAAAGGTGGGTATCACTCCTCACTATTTGGCCACAAATTTGTCTTTAGAGGATGTTGACACCATGAGTCGAAAAGCTATTTAAAAAAACTCTTGACAAAGCAATGGAGTTTCGATATACTGAATACATAACGATTAAGCATATGCTTAATGGATTAACCTTCGTGATAGAAGGTTTGAATTTTAAGTAACAATTAAATATATACTTATTTGTTAACTAATAATGTGATAGGAGCGATAGTATGGAAAAAATGTTTCGATTGGTAGGACTAGACTGCGCAAACTGCGCTGCAAAAATGGAGCGTAAAGTGAATAAAATCAAAGGGGTAGAGTATGCTACCGTAGATTTTATGTCCACTAAATTATTGCTTGAAGCGAAGGAAATTACAGAAAACATGCAAGAAGATATACAAAAAGCTGTCCAAAAAGTGGATCGGCATGTTGTATTACAAACCATTTAATTCACAGGAAGCAGAAAAGAGATGAGGGTATAGATGCATATTAAAACGATATTATTAAAAATCGCCATCGGTAGCGCCTTGGCTGGGTGTGGCTTTTGGGGTGGATTTTCAGAAGGGATTTCATTCGCATTGGTGATGGCTGGATATTTGGTGATTGGGGGCGATGTATTATACGAAGCAGCGAGTAACGTGCTACATGGCGATCTATTTGATGAGAATTTTTTAATGGGAATTGCCACAGTGGGTGCATTTATCATCGGGGAATCCCTCGAAGCCATCATTGTGATGCTATTTTATCAGATCGGAGAGGCATTTCAAGAGCATGCTGTGTCTAAATCTCGCAGTTCTATCACGTCTCTTGTAGAAATTTTGCCTGAATTTGCAGTTGTACTGCGTGATGGAACTGAGGTAAAAGTCACCCCACAAGAGGTGGCGCTTGGCGAATTGATTTTAGTACGAGCAGGTGAGAAAATCCCCCTCGATGGACTGGTACGCAAAGGGTCTAGCTCGTTAGACACCAAAGCACTCACGGGGGAATCGCTACCTCTCGACGTCTCGGAGAACTCTTTGG
>JAWXUK010000070.1:0-9131 GCA_044432785.1 Eubacteriales bacterium
GCCGTCCATCAAGTCGCAGACAGACCGTCTATCGACTACATGGCAGCAGCTGTGCAACAGGTAGTCAAGGGAGGATGAGGATGGATCTTATATCCATGAAATCCCCAGAGCAACTAACCCGTATGCGGAAAGCATGCCGTCTTGCAGCAGGGGCGAGAGCCTTGGCTGGAAGCATGGTAGCACCCGGTGTCACTACCCGTGAGATCGACCAAGCAGTTCATCGCTACCTCAAAAAACACGGTGCAAAGCCTTCTTTCCTCGGATACGCTGGTTTCCCAGCATCCATCTGTATCTCGATTAACGAAGAGCTGATTCACGGTATCCCCTCAGGGCGCAAGCTAAACGAGGGCGAAATCGTCAGCATCGACGTGGGCGCCTATATCGGTGGCTTTCACGGAGACTGTGCCGCAACCTTTCCGGTCGGAGAGATCAGTGACGAGGCAAAGCGCCTCATCAAGGTCACCGAGCAATCTTTCTGGGAGGGGATGAAATTCGCCAAAGTCGGATACCGACTCGGAGATCTATCCCATGCCATCGGTAGTTATATCGAATCGGAAGGATACTCTGTGGTTCGGGACTATGTCGGACACGGTGTTGGCGCAAAACTCCACGAACCACCCGAAGTACGCAACTTCGGAGAACCCGGTCATGGGGTACGGCTCGCTGCAGGGATGACCCTCGCAGTGGAACCAATGGTCAACCAAGGGGACTACAAAATTAAAGTGCTAGGGGATCAATGGACCGTGGTCACTGCCGATGGCAAACTATGTGCCCACTATGAAAACAGCATTTTAATCACCCAAGATGAAGTGGAAATCCTCACGGTAACGGAGGAAGACCATGGATAACTACACTGGCATGGTGGTGAAAACCACCGCTGGGCACGACAAAGGCGGTCTGTTTCTGGTGGTGAAGAGTGACGAGAAGTATCTCTACCTCGCCAACGGAAAACAGCGAAAATTAACCAATCCAAAACGCAAAAACAGAGGTCAAGTCTCCGAGATGGTCATCACTGTCATGGAGCCCCCACATTCCGATAAGGAGCTGCGAGGGATCTTGGCCTCAATAAAGGAGGGTATCACCTTTGGCAAAAGATGATATGATTGAGATGGAGGGCGTGGTCACAGAATCACTACCCAACACCACGTTTCATGTGGACATTGGGAATGGACACATCATCTTGGCCCACATCTCTGGAAAACTTCGGATGAACTTCATCCGCATCCTACCCGGAGACAAAGTCACGATTCAAATGTCTCCCTACGACCTAAAGAGAGGTCGCATCACATGGAGATCCAAGTAAGACGAAATCGACATCGTCATGTACAAGTGCATCTTGTATGCACATACGCCGCTTAGGCTATCAGGAGGGAACAACAATGAAAGTAAGACCATCCGTGAAGCCCATGTGCGAAAAATGCAAAGTCATTAAGCGCAAGGGCAAAGTCATGGTAATTTGTGAAAACCCCAAGCACAAGCAGAGACAAGGTTAATGGAGGTATTATAGTATGGCTCGTATTGCCGGCATCGATCTGCCAAAAGACAAACGTGTAGAGATAGGCTTGACCTATATCTACGGTATTGGAAGAACAACTTCCAACAAGATTCTAGCTGAGGCTGGAATCTCCCCTGACATCCGTGTCAAAGACCTCACAGAAGATCACGAAGCAAAACTTCGTGAAATCATCTCTCGCACCTGCACAGTGGAAGGTGACCTGCGCCGTAACATCGCAATGGACATCAAACGCTTGACAGAAATCGGCTGCTACCGTGGCATTCGCCACCGTAAAGGGTTGCCCGTTCGTGGACAACGTAGCAAAACAAACGCTCGTACCCGTAAAGGTCCTAAGCGTACTGTTGCGAATAAGAAGAAGTAGGAGGATTGTAAATGGCTGCTAACAATAAGGGCAAGAAAGTTGTCCGTAAACGCCGCGAGCGTAAACATGTTGAAAAGGGCGCTGTCCACATTCGCTCCTCCTTCAACAACACGATGGTCACCGTCACCGACGTTCAAGGAAACGCTCTCTCTTGGGCATCTTCCGGTGGACTCGGCTTCCGTGGTTCTCGTAAATCCACTCCATTCGCAGCGCAATCTGCTGCCGAAACTGCTGCAAAAGCAGCAATGGAGTACGGCCTAAAATCGGTCGAAGTCTATGTCAAGGGCCCCGGCGCAGGCCGTGAGGCTGCTATCCGTGCCCTCCAAGCTGTGGGACTCGAAGTCACCTTGATTAAAGACGTCACCCCAGTCCCCCACAACGGCTGTCGCCCACCAAAGCGTCGTCGTGTCTAATAATTGTAAGGAGGAGTTGAATCAATGGCAAGAAATATGCAACCAATTGCAAAACGCTGCAAGAAGTTAGACCTATCCCCTGTTGCAATGGGCTACGCAAAGAAAACCACCGAGCGTAACGCCAAAACACAACAACGCAAGAAAAAATCCGAATATGCCATGCAGATGAACGAGAAGCAAAAGGTCAAATTCGTCTACGGCATCATGGAAAAACAATTCCGTGGCTACTATGAAAAAGCAAACCGTATGCAAGGTAAAACAGGTGATAACCTACTCGCCTTAATCGAGCGTCGCCTCGATAACGTTGTCTTTCGTCTCGGTTTTGCAATGACACGCCGTGAGGCACGTCAACTAACCACCCACGGTCACTTCACTGTGAACGGCCAACGTGTGGACATCCCTTCCTACCTCATCAAACAAGGGGACGTCATCGAAGTCCGTGAAAAGAGCCGTAGCTCTGTTAAGTTTAAGCGCCTTGTCGGTGAGGATGCAATCGCATTCACCACCCCAAAATGGTTAGAGCGCAAAACAAACACCCTTCAAGGATCGGTGATTGGATTGCCAGGTCGTGATGATATCGACTTCCCAGTGGAAGAGCATCTCATCGTCGAGTTGTACTCTAAATAATAAAACTCTCAAAACTCGTGTGGGCAATTTGCTCCCACGGTGTTTTGGAGCTTTAAAACAAGGAACAGTTTTCGTAGGGTTCGGGAACTGTGCATAACTTAAGTAAAGACAAGACCTCATCATTCCCCCTCCCACGATGAAGTTGGCGAGGTAGGCAATGTTGAGGAATTGTCTCAACCCTCAAGTATTGGTGAGCTAAATGAAATGACGGTTCTCGTCATTGAAAAAAGGAGGGTATCATAGTGATAGAAATTGAAAAACCCCGTATAGACTGCTCGGAATTGCCCGAGGATGCTTTTTATGGGAAATATGTCGTCGAACCTCTCGAGCGTGGGTACGGCACAACACTCGGCAACTCGCTCCGTCGCATTCTCCTCTCGTCGCTACCAGGCATTGCGGTCACCACAATCAAAATCGCCGGTGCTCAGCACGAATTTTCCACCATCGATGGTGTGAAAGAGGATGTCACAGAAATCGTCCTAAACGTTAAGGGAATCGTGGCCAAGCTTTATTGCGAGGGCATGAAAACCGTTTATATCGAGGCTACCGGCCCTTGCAACGTCACAGCAGGGGACATCAAGCCAGATAGTGATGTCGAAATTCTCAATCCTGAGCTTCACATCGCAACCCTTGGCGCCGACCAAACCCTTTCCATGGAGCTTACACTTAGCCAAGGAAGGGGCTACGTCCCAGCCGATAAAAACAAAACAGCACAAACCGTCATCGGTGTCATTCCAGTGGATTCCATCTATACCCCAGTGCGTAAGGTCAACTATTCGGTCGAAAACACCCGTGTGGGTGATGCCACCGACTACGACAAACTCACTCTCGAGGTATGGACAAACGGAACCATTGACGCACGTGACGCAGTCTCCCTCGGCGCACGCATCCTAAGCGATCACTTCACCCTGTTCACCGACCTATCGGAGACCATGGGAAGCCGTTCCACCGTGGTGGAAAAGGCAGAAACCCAACGGGAAAAAGTGCTGGAACTCACCATCGAAGAGCTCGACCTCTCGGTACGTTCCTTCAACTGCTTAAAACGTGCGAACATCAACACCGTGGAAGATCTCATCTGTAAAACCGAAGAAGAAATGATGAAGGTACGTAACCTCGGGCGCAAGTCGCTAGAAGAGGTCATCAACAAGCTCGTCATGATGGGACTCTCCCTCGCTGAGGAAGAGAACTAACCTCGAATGTATGTAACGTTCCATATCGAGGGGGCGTATGCCCACTAAATCACCAAATGGTGACTATGAACGAATTGAACCGATCTCGCCTTGCGAGGTCAAAAGGAGTAACACATGTCCAAACATCGCAAATTAGGTAAAACAACCGACCAACGCCGTGCCATGCTTCGTGCAATGGTCACTTATCTCCTCGAAAATGGTCAAATCAAAACCACATTCACTCGTGCAAAAGAAGTGCAACCAATGGTAGAGAAAATGATCACTCTTGCCCAAAAGAACGACCTCGCTTCTTATCGTAAGGCGCTAGGTTACATCACCAAAGAAGATGTGGCAAAAAAATTATTCGACGAGATCGGCCCCAAATATGCTGAAAGCAAACACGTCGGTGGATACACCCGTGTGGTTCGCATCGGCCCCCGTCGTGGAGACGCAGCCGAAATGGCGATCATTCAATTAGTATAATAAACTTGTCTATCTCCCCTACCTAGGGGAGGTAGACTTTTTTTGAGATAGCCACAAAATGGACTTGACTTCTCACCTGAAGTCTAATATAATGGATAAGAAAAATGACAAAATGAGGAGGTAGCCCATGAAGCACCTAATAGATCCGATGGATCTCACGGTCGAGGAAATAGACGAATTACTCGACTTAGCGGATAAAATCATCGAGAACCCCGAAAATTACCGAGATATCTGCAAATATAAAAAGCTCGCAACCCTCTTCTTCGAGGCGAGCACACGCACACGACTCAGCTTCGAAGCGGCAATGATGGAACTCGGAGGAAATGTCCTCGGCTTCTCAAGCGCCGACTCCTCCTCCACCTCCAAGGGCGAAAGCGTCGCCGATACCATTCGCACCGTCGCTTGTTATGCCGACATCATCACCATGCGCCACCCCAAAGAGGGCTCCTCTTTCGTGGCAAAGGTCAATAGTACTGTCCCCATCATAAACGCAGGGGACGGAGGACACAACCACCCCACACAAACCCTCACCGACCTCCTCACCATCCGTAGAGAAAAGGGTCGACTAGATAACCTAACGGTAGGTTTCTGTGGCGACCTCAAATTTGGTCGCACCGTCCATTCCCTCATCAAAGCACTCTCGAGATACCCTAATATCAAATATATCATGATCTCCCCCGAGGAACTTAAAATCCCAGAATACCTCCAAAACGACCTATTCCTCAAAAAGCACATCCCATACGTACAGGTCAAAACCATGGAGGAGGTCATCTCGGAACTGGATATCATCTACATGACACGGGTGCAAAAGGAACGTTTCTTCAACGAAGCCGACTATATTCGCCTCAAAGATACCTATATCCTTGATAAGGAAAAACTCAAATCTGCGAAGGAAGACCTCTCGGTTCTTCACCCACTCCCACGTGTCAACGAAATCGCCACGTCAGTGGATGATGACCCACGTGCATGCTACTTCCGTCAAGCTCTCAATGGAAAATACGTCCGTATGGCACTCATGATCAAAATGCTAGAGTTGGAGGAGAAGCTATGAATATCGACAGCATCATCAACGGCATTGTTCTTGACCATATCAAAGCCGGCATGAGCATGCAAATCTACCACGATCTAGGGCTTGATAAGCTAGATTGTAGCGTTGCAATCATCAAAAATGTAAAGAGTAATAAAATGGGTCGCAAGGACATCATCAAAATTGATGAAGCAATCGACATCAACCTCGATAGCCTTGCATTCATCGACCGAGATATCACGGTCAGCATCATCAAGGATAGTTCCATGACCGAAAAGAAGCAACTCAATCTCCCTGAGCGCATCGTGAATATCGGAAAATGTAAAAATCCACGTTGCATCACCTCAACCGAAACCGAACTCGATCAAGTATTCCTCCTCACAAACCCAGATAAGGGCATTTATCGTTGCCAATATTGCGAAAGCAACCCCAGAAGATAACAAAAAAGAGGCACCTCAACTGTGAGGTGCCTCTTTTGATTTAATCAAGGACAATATATTTGCTCGCCACATATCCGACCACGCTCAGGCCATCAATGACACATTCAATTTGATACCAGTCCACTTGAGAGGACAAGATCACAACCGGAGTGTTAGGCGCTAGTTGCACGATAATGGGATAGGTAGTATCGGCACCCGAGCGCAAATTCAAGGTAGAATCAGCATCCACACGACCAGTACTCGCACTAGGGGGAGTAGTCGTACCACTGTTAGTAGAAATATACTGTGCCATCACGTACCCTTCAATGGTAAGGAGTAGGCCACTGTCATTTGCTTGTTGAAAAGAAACTTGATACCAATCTGCACTGGGTTGACTGATAAGAGCAATCACCGAACCTTCCCCAATCATCGTAATCACCTCAGCGCTCGAACTAGGGGAGGTTCTCACATTCAGCCCAGAAGGGGCATTGATCACGGTTCCAGTTGCCAGAGTAGGAGAGGGGGTAGTATCAGGGGTAGAGGTGTCAGGAGTACTGGTATCAGGGGAAGAAGACCCCTCTTCACATCTCACAATGATAGAAGCCGAAAGACTACCAGAGGAAACCGAAACCGTCACAACAGGTTGCCCCGTCCCTTGAAATACATTGGTTATCACGCCACTAGACGAAACCTCAACAGCGCTAGGATCGCTACTGCGCCAGGTCAAATGAGCACCCGAACCAGCAGGCTCAAGCATAGGGGTCAAGGTGTAATATTGATCAGGGCCTAAGGTGATTTCGGTAGGCATTAAGGATAAGACCGAAGAATCAGGGATGGCTTCAGGGGTAAAATGAAGAAGATCATAAATCAATGTGGCCATCCACTCACGGGTCAGTGCATCTTTAGGATCAAAATTCTCATTTAACTCAGGGAA
This sequence comes from Eubacteriales bacterium, assembly GCA_044432785.1. Classification (GTDB taxonomy): domain Bacteria; phylum Bacillota; class Clostridia; order Oscillospirales; family Oscillospiraceae; genus JAWXUK01. The sequence goes on from JAWXUK010000070.1 coordinate 6,950, forward strand.
TAAATCATGTGCTAAGAAGGTGGAGATGGATTGTAGCGCATAGCTCGAAATGGAATCATGATCTGCAAAATAATCAGCCGTAGAGAGCGAGGTAGTAGGAAGCGAGAACCCAAAGGAGCCAAGGGCTTTGTATAGCATGGTAAAGGCTTGCTCTCTTGTAATGTTGCGATCAGTACCGAACAAATCCGTTCCAACACCAGAAGCGATACCGTGTTCAGCGGCCCAAGAAATGGCATCAAAGGCATAATGAGTGAGGGGAACATCATCGTAATAAGTATATTGATTCACAGCAGGTTTCCCCAGTGCCCCGTACAAAATCAGCACAAAGTCACACCGACGAATCTCACGACCAAAGCCGAAAACATCAATGCCGGTACCATTCACAATCCCTTGTTCATACAGATAATCAATGGGACCATAGCTCCAGTGATCTTTTGGCACGTCGGTAAATGCAGTCTTACGTTCTGCTAAAATAGTGGCAGACTGTCCGGCAACCGTCGCTGTAACGTACGAGTCCTCGCTACCACCCACAAAATATCCATCTTGCGTGACATACCCCATCCCCGAAGTAAGGGAAGGATCCACAGGAGAAACCTCCCACGACACGGCACTATCGTCATAAACAACAGGAATATCCCCGAAAAATCCGTCGGTCGATAGGAGAACTCCGTTCCCTTCTGCAACAGAGATAAGAGAGGTCGCAACCCCGTCTTGCGTGATGGAAAGACCGGTTAAATAGTCTAAAATACGAATAGACCAGGCGCCGGTGAGTCCAAGGGAAGCAGAAGAGATGGAAATGGATTCGGTCCCAGAGGAGACAGCCCTAAACTTATAATTGGTTTTGCCATCCCAGTCCACACTGCTAGAATAAGAACCAAGCCCAGAATTCCCTGAAATCACAGAATCTTTGATCACAGAAGAGGCTTCGGTCCCGTTCACGTCATTGGAAGAGACAGAACCAAGATTAATGGTAGACCCGACAAGAACGGCACTATCGCTCCCACTCAAGGTTAAATGGGTAGGGATTTGAGGATCTACAAGAAGTAAATAGGTAGCAACACTTCTCATAGCGCCATCCGAAGGGGAATTATAAAGGGAAGGGGAACGGGTCACATCGGTGGTCAAAGCAATGGTAGAAGAACCACCACCATCCAGATTCGCAGCCCAAACGCAGCCCAAACTCATAAAATGATTGGCAAGATCAGCCTGAGATAGCCCCACGGAATAACCGGTCTGCCGACCATCGGCAACATAAAAGACAAGGGTACCATCAGCCTTCATCCCAACAGCACTACGGGGGGCACGCCCCTCACTGATATGGGCCCAACTTCCGGAATAGGTCAAAGCGCCATTATCAATCATCACATCACCAGTACCGGTTGCCCATTGCGCATTGGCAATCGCACTTTGCGAGGTCTCAGCACTCAAAGAAACACGATCCCCAACTTTAAACTGCTCAAGCCACTCGTTCATACCACTCGCAGTGGCCGAGGTCAAGATGAAGTTATTATCCCCGATATATAAAGCAGAATCACCGGTCACAACCTCAGAAACAATCAGCTCCATCTCTTGATTGATCCGAAGTTCACCATCATGATCCACCATATAGTCCGAAGTAGGAACCAAACGCACCGAAATCCCATCGGTAGAAGTACGGGTAGAAACGGTAGAAAAATGCTCGGTCATCAGATAAACACCGCCGATATCGTCACGGTTTTTATTCAAATAATGAGGAACAAGCTCATAGCCGGTCTCTAAATTGGTCACCGAGAGTCCAACATGATTTCCACTAAATACGGTAGGGGTGGTAGTATCCGATAAATAGAGGGAACCATAGTTCCCAGCACTCGACTTATACACGCCATCTTCAATGACAACCCCAAGAGGAACACCGGTACTTGTCTGAAAATAGTCGGTATTGATGGCACCCACGACGTTATACCCTTGTGCTTCGGCAACTTCGATGGCTTTTAGGATATTCCCACCACCGTAAATGGTCCCCGACCCTTGCACGCTAATGGGATAAACGGTACTCGAGGGTGAGACTTCCAAGGTAAACCCTTGCACCGGACCGGCACTATGCTCCGAAACCGTGTTGGTATAGGTATAACCAGGGACAATTTCGGTCACGGTTTGACTGGTCACGGTCCCAATATTCGCACTCGAAATGGGAAGAAGGGAA
>JAWXUK010000071.1:0-8905 GCA_044432785.1 Eubacteriales bacterium
ACGGTTTCGGCTGTGTAGACGTCGGGGGAGCCTCCACGTCCGAAACGCAAGTAGACAGGGCCGTCGAAGTCGATGGCTGCCTTGACGGCTTTGTGCACCGATTGTTCGTCGCATGGGACGAGGACGGTCATGTTGGGCATGGCACGCATGAGAGCGATGTCCTCGATACATTGGTGGGAGCCTCCGTCTTCACCGACGAGGAGTCCACCGTGGGTGGCACCGATTTTGACGTTTAGGGCTGGGTAGGCGATGGAGTTACGGATTTGCTCGTAGGCTCTGCCGGCTGCGAACATAGCGAATGTGCTAGCGAAGACGGTTTTGCCTGTGGTTGCCATACCGGCTGCTGTGGTCATCATATCCCCTTCTGCGATTCCCATGTGGTAGAAACGTTCGGGGTATTTTTTAGCGAAGTATTGGGTTTGTGTTGCGTGGGAGAGGTCGGCATCGAGGACCACGAAGGGGATGTTCTCGCCGAGTGCTTCTAATGCCTTTCCGTAGGCGACTCTTGTTGTTACGCTCATTTTGAAGCCTCCTTTAATTCTGCTACTGCTTTGGCATATTGTTCGTCGTTGGGTGGGGCGCCATGCCAATCGACGTTATTTTCCATGAAGGAGACACCCTTGCCCTTGACGGTTTTGGCGAGGATGGCAAAAGGTTTGCCCTTGGTGGTGCGTGCCTTTTGGAATGCCTTGTCGAGCTCTTCCACGTTGTGTCCGTCCACGTTCATGGTTTCCCATCCGAAGGCTTGGAATTTGAGGTCGAGTGGGCTATTATCCATGCAATCTTCGATGGTGCCATCGAGTTGAAGACCGTTACAGTCTACGATGACCACCAAATTATCGAGCTTGTAGTGGGCGGCTGTCATAGCGGCTTCCCAGATTTGTCCCTCTTGGACTTCACCGTCACCACAGATGCAGTAGACACGGTAATCTTGTTTATCTTGTTTTGCCATCATTGCCATGCCGTTTGCCGCTGAGAGTCCTTGACCGAGGGAGCCTGAGGACATATCAATTCCTGGGAGCTTGTTGCGACAAGGGTGACCTTGAAGATTGCTGCCCAGTTTGCGCAGGGTGGACATTTCAGTGGTAGGGAAGTAGCCACGTTGCGCTAAAGCTGCGTAATATGCAGGGGCAGCGTGACCTTTTGAGAGGACGAAGCGATCACGTTTTGGATCTTGAGGGTTTTTGGGGTCGATCGACATCTCTTTAAAATAGAGTGTTGCCATGATGTCGCTAATCGAGAGGGAACCACCTGGGTGTCCGCTTTTGGCGGCGTGGATGCCTTCGAGGGCGAGCAGGCGAATCGTGGTTGCATGCTGCTTTAAAGTTGCGTAATCTGACATGTGGGAGCCTTCTTTCTTAAAATGATCTGGGTCTGTATTTAGTGTATCATAAATTTATAGAGGTTGTCAAGGATTGTCGGAGTTTGGTTGTACTTGCGACCAATAGGAGGGTTGGTTTGCCTCGAGATCGGCGAGAGCCTGTGGACTCATACGGTCGACTGCTGTGCGCATTTGGAGGACGACATCGGGCTCGATTTCGTGCAATGTGCGAAGGAATTCCTCGTGGTCATTTTGCTGGCAGAGGTGAACCTCGGCGAAGTGGAGAGAGAGGAAGGCTGCCATTGGCATGGAGAAGGAATCTTTGACTAGGAGCACCTTGAGGTCGTTGGTAGCTTGGAGGTTGACCAGTTTGACGTACTCGGTATTGGGGAGGAGATAGGTGCAATACGCATCCTGTTTGTACATGTTATTGATGTCGTTTTCAAGGTAGGAATAGTCGAGCATGGCGTGGTCGAAGGGCCCTGTTCGGTACCAGTCTCGGTTGGGGATTTCGACTTGGAACTCGGTGTCGAAGTTGGGGGTGATCACCGAGAAATCATCAATCCCTGCGTAGTAGATTCCTGTGCGTGAGCCTGAGGGTCCCATGAAACTATTTTCATAGATTTCGATATTGTAGTTTGCGAGATCGTAATAGTCGGGGTTTGCGTAGGAGGTGCCCATGAGATCGTCGATATATTCTGCCACTTGAATATGTGCCCAGAAAGCACCTTCGATGGTCCAGTGGTGGTCGGTTTTGAAGAAGATATCGAAGGAGTTTAGTCCCTGCTCTTGGAGGCTGGCTCGCATATCGAGGGAGGGGATGCCGTTTTCTGCTACCCCTGCGAGGAGACGATCCGAGTTGTCGTTGACCGAGGTGGAGTAGCCCGCTGGGATGGTGGGATCATCGTCGGTGGTGAGGAGGTGAGGGGTTTGGAGGAAGGCATAGGGAATGCCGTAGAGGGCGAGGTAGTCGTGGAGGTTTTTGACGTTTTGGATGGAGGCTGTCTGGTCGGTGTAGGTCCAATAATCGTGGTAGCTAAGGAAGTAGGTGGAGGGACCACCGATGAGTGTGTTTGTTAAAAAGTCGTTTTCGAGGAGGAACCTCTCGTTGAGTTCTTTTCTGCCGAGAAAGAGGGAGAAGGCACCGTTTAGATCGACATAGTTGGTCTTTCCGATGAAATTATCGGTGTATTTGGTTTCAATGGAGGCGAGAGCCTGCTGCTTGTTATAAGGGATTTCGATATTGGCATCACGGTAGCCGTTTAGGAAATTTGTGAGGTTTAAGAGTCCGATGAAGAGGGTGCTTGACACGAAAAGGATGGGGAGGGTGGAGAAAACTGGCTTATTTTGTTTCATGAGAAGTCCTCCTTAAAAGTTGAAATATAGGAATGGGTTGTGTGCACCCATGACCAAGTATGAGACCGATACGTAGAATAAAACGAGGTGGTAGGCTGTGCAGAAGTGCTCGTATCCCGAGCTTGCGAGGTGGTTTTCTTGATATTTGGTACGGATTGCGCATGAGAGTCGTTCGATGACTGGGGTTGCGAAGATGCAACCGAGGAGGAGCACGATGCCGTCGTTATTGAGGATACGGATGGTGGAGAGATCCACCATGGGAGCATTCGGTTTGAGTCCGAGCATGGAATGGATGTGGTCGGCTGCGCTGAGGAAGGTGTATTCTCCGAAGAGCACCATGCTAAAGATGATCATGATCAGGGTGAAGACATGGTAAGGGATGGCGAGGGGGGTCTTTTTGATGCGTGTAGGGATGTCGAAGGTTTTTTCGAAGGAGAGGAGGACGAAGAAAAAGAGTCCCCATGCGATAAATTGATAGGAGGCGCCATGCCAAAAGCCTGTGAGGAGCCAAACCACGAGGAGGTTTAGCACCATGCGTGGCTTGGAGACCCGTGAGCCTCCGAGGGGGAAGAAGACATAATCTCGGAACCAACGGCTAAGGGACATGTGGTGACGACGCCAGAAATCAGTGATGGTATTGGCGATAAAGGAATAATTGAAGTTTTCGGGGAAGTGGAAGCCGAACATGAGTCCCATGCCGATTGCCATATCGGAATAGCCCGAGAAATCATAGTAAATTTGGAGGGAGAAGGCGATGGCGCCGAGCCATGCGAAGGTGACCGAGGGGGTGGTAGCGCTGAAGGATTCTTCCACCACGAGGGCGAGCTGGTTTGCTAAAATCATCTTTTTGGCGAGCCCTTGGATGAAGCGCTTGACCCCTTGGGTGAATTCGTCGTATTTGATGGTACGGTGCTCGAGCTCTTGCGCAATGGTGCTATATTGGACGATGGGGCCTGCGATGAGTTGTGGGAAAAAGGCGATGTAAAGTCCGAGACCTGTGACGGTTTTTTGGACGGGTGCCTGTTTACGATAGAGGTCGACGAGGTAGGAGATTGCCTGAAAGGTGAAAAAGGAGATGCCGATGGGGAGGGGGAGGTTTAAGCTTTCGATTCGCATGGGGACACGGTATTCCACGAGGGAGTTGAATTGACGGACGAAAAACCCCTCGTATTTGAACAAAAAGAGGAAGAATAGGTTCAAGAAGATCCCTGCAGCGAGGGTATATTTCCGTGTGAGGTCGGTGGCTGTGTCGATCATGAGTCCGATACGGAAATTGAGGCAGATACTGACAATCATGAGGGCGACGTAATAGGGTTCTCCCCATGCGTAGAAAATGAGGCTTGCGATGAGGAGGAAGAGGTTACGATGGGTGTTTTTTTGGAAAATACCGAAGTAGCCTACCAAGACCAAGGGGAAAAAGACAAATAGAAATGTCATGCTGGAAAAAACCATAAAATTTCTCACTTTCATTTGTTGAGGGAATTGCCACTAAGATGACAAAATCAATCTTCATTTTAACAGAAAATGGGGTTTTTGTCAAGAGATTTGGGCGAAAAAGCGAGTGCCGTGGGAGATGGCACTCGCTTTTTTGGAGGATTATTTGATGTCGACGGGGAGGATTTTTCTGCGATCGTCCCCTGTGATTTTTTCACGGGTGACACGCATGATCATTGCCATTTTTGCTGCTTCGAAGAGCTTGCGCACGTCACGGGCATTTCCGAAGTTTGCCCCTGCAGTTTTGAGGAGTTTTTCGAGATGTTTTTTGACGATTTCTTCGCATTCTGGCTCGTAGGTGATCAGTTCCCCTGCGGCGTAGAGTTCGAAGATTTCCCATAGCTGATCTGGGGTGTAGTCTTGGAATACGAGGGTTTTGGTGATACGGCTGGCGAAACCAGGGTTTGAGAGGAGGAATTCCTCCATATTTCCGGTATAACCTGCCAAAATGACCACCAATTTTTCACGGTGATCCTCCATCTCTTTGATTAAGATGTTGACAGCTTCTAGTCCGAAGCTATCTCGTTCATCGTTGCAAAGGGCGTAGGCTTCGTCGATGAAGAGGATGCCACCGAATGCCTCTTCGCATTTTGCTTTGACGAGGGGGGCAGTATGTCCGAGGTAGCGACCCACGAGGTCGGCACGGCTTGCTTCTACGAATTGTCCCTGTTTGAGGATGCCGATTTCACGCAAGAGGTTGCCGTAGAGTCGTGCTACTGTGGTTTTACCTGTGCCCGGGTTGCCTGCGAAGACCATGTGCATATTGATGGGTGCCACTGCTGCACCGATCCGTTCTTGCTCCTCTTTTTGGAAGGAGATCAGTCCAATGAGGTTTTCGATATCTGTTTTTACGCTGTCGAGTCCGATTAAGGATTGGAGCTCGTTTAGGTATTTTTCGGCTCGGGCTTCGGGGGTTTCGGATTCGTCCACCCCGAAGTCGAGGGCTGTGAGGGTGGTGAGCTCTTCCATGGTCATTTCGTCGAGGTGGTTTGTGTTTGCTTTTTCCTCGAAGGCTTCGTTCATGAGGTTACGGACGGCACGGGCATTGCCGAACTTGCTTCCGAGCATTTGCTTCTCGATTTGTTGGGTGAAGGCACGTTTTCCTCCCTCGTCGAGGGTGTAATTTTGCTTTTGGGCGAGGTTTACGGCGATTTCGAGGAGTTCTTCCTTGGTGTAGTCCTCGAAGTCGATGTATTTGGTGAAGCGACTGGCGAGACCTGTGTTGGTGTCCATGAGGGTGCGCATATCGTCTTTATAACCTGCTAGAATGACGATTAAGTCGTTACGGTTATCCTCGACACCCTTGACGAGGATGTCGATTGCTTCTTTTCCGAAGTCGGTCTCTCCCCCTGAGGCGAGGGCGTAGGCTTCGTCGATGAAGAGGACACCACCCATGGCGTCTTTGAGGATTTTGGTGGTTTTGGTGGAGGTTTCGCCGATGTATTGTCCCACGAGACCGGCTCGGTCGGTTTCGATTAAGTGACCCTTGGAGAGGATGCCGAGGTGGAAAAATACCTCACTGAAGAGACGTGCCACCGTGGTTTTTCCTGTTCCGGGGTTGCCTGAGAAGACGAAATGGTAGGAGGAGTCGTCTTCCGATTCCGAGAGACCGAGTTTTTCTTGGCGCTGTTTGTCGTACTGGACCTTTTTGCGTAGTTTTTCGAGTTGCTCCTTGACCACGGTGAGTCCTGTGAGGTGATCGAGTTGGGCGAGGGCCTCCTCGACGTTTGCAGTTTTGATGTGGGGGTGGTCGGCTGGGTTTGGGGAGTCGGGGCTTCCACCTGCTCGTGCTTGCGCATTCATTTTGCGAACCAGTTCTTCTGCGTATTTGGCGAGTGTGGAATTTGGGTTGTTCATGCGCACTTTTTTGCAGATTTGCTCGCATTTACGGAATTGGCGCTGCTTGAAGAGGACCTGAAGTTGGGTTTTTATGAGGCGATCGTTCTCGGGGAGCTTGCGAATGCGCTTGCCGATGAGGTCGAACTGCTCGGGGGGGAGTCCCATGCCACTCATTGCTTTGAGCATTAAAATGAGGGCATCCACGTCGGTGGAGTCCTGTTCGAGTGCTGTGTCGGCGTGGGTGAAGGCGAGCTTGTGGTTATGTAGGGTAAGGGCATATTCGCCGAGGGCGACCTGACTGATGACACTCTCATCGAGGTCCTTGGTGAGGGGTTCGAGGTCGGTGCGTTCCGAGAGCGCCCCTGTGAGGAGGAGCTTTGCTTGGAGGACGGTGCTAGGTTGCGCCCTGTGGGCGGTTTTGTATTTGAAGTAGCCTTGCTCGTCGCACTCGGTGTAGTGGAATAGATCACCTTCGAGGGCGTGGAGTTCCCAGTTATCGTTGCCCTGTTTTAGGACCGAACGGAGGAGCTCGAAGGCGCCGTCGAAGTTTTTGGTTTCAATGAAGTGTTCCACTTTTCGGGTGGTGGAGGCCACGATGTCGGAGGTGTTGTTTTGTTCTTGTTTGGGTTCGGATTTAGGTTCCTTTTTTGGGGGATCCTTTTTGGGTTGGGTACCGTTGAGGGACTCTTCGCATTGGTCGAGGAGCTTTAGTTTGCGCTCGGCTTCTTGACGTTTTGTGAGGTCGGGGGCGTTGAGTCGCATAGTCCACTTTTTACGCTCTTTATCGATGTGTTTTTGGGTTTGTTTATTATCCCAAGAGGGGTCGACCCCTAATTCTTTTTGGTAATCGTCCATTGTGAGACTCCTTTTACAAATGTGGGTGGATTCTAAAAACTCGCCACAAAAAATGTGCCGAGTTTTAGAGGACAGCTAGTCCTTATTTATCTTGGATTTTATGAAGAAAAATAGATCCTTGATCGGGTCGAAGGCACGGGCGAGGAAGTGGTCTTTTTTGGTGCGATTGCGCTTGACGGTTGCCCATTTTGGTTCAAATAGGGCATAGATGCAACAAAAACCATAGATCTGTAGACAAAAGCCGAATAAGCTTAAGATGCCGAAAGCGGGGTTGCCAACGAACATGGACAGGATCATCACCCCAATCCAATATTTGTGACCGCTACTGTAAAAGGTTTTTTTGCCGAGTTCCTTGGCACGCTCGAGCAGTTCGATATTGCGATCGCTAGGGTTGTATTGGCGAGCGAGTTTGCGTGCTTTTAGGAAGCAACGATACCCTGCTGTGTCCTTGAAGAATCGAGATTCGACGAGGTAGGAGTCTCCGATATTGATGAGGCTGTTGGCGATCATGGTCTTGAATTTGTCGGAGGGATATTTTTTGACGAGGCTATCGATGTGGGCGAGCACCTTTGGGGTGAATCCTTCGCTGTAGCTTAGCCACTCCACGCCGATATTTTCGATATATTGGTTGTCGGGGAAGCGCTTGAGTGCTTCCTTGTAGTATTTGCCTGCGATGTCGACTTCTTTTAGGTTGCGTGCGTGGATCGAGATGCGACAGACCGTGAGGTTGACGCTGTTGGGGTATTTTTGTAGTCCTTTGTTGGTCCAATCGAGGGAATCACGGTAGTTTTGTTGCATACGGATGGAATAAACCAACCAATAATAGACCATTTCGGTGTCGTTTCCAGCATTGATGAGGGCGAGGGCACGATTTATGGCATCGGGGTAGTTTTTGTTATTGTAGGTATCTCGCAGGGCATCGATCTCTAGTTGGACGGGGGAAGGTCCTTGGTTTTGTTGTTGGTTTTGGTTTTGTTGATATTGTTGGTTTTGATTTTGGTTTTGGTTTTGTTGCTGTTGGGGTTCTTCGAAGAATACCTCTTCCACTACGGGGGTGGTGTTTCCACTTGCTTTGAGGTTGTTATCGTAGGTTTTTTTGGAGTTTGCATTGGCGAATACCGTTTCGGCTTCGTCGACATATTGGAGGGCACGCTCGGCTTGTTGACGTTTTTCAAGGTCGGGTGCGTTGAGTCGCATGGTGTGTTTTTTGCGAGACTTGACGAGGTGTTTGCTGATTTTGTCGAGATCCCAACTGGCATCCATGTCGAGTTCGTAGTAATAATCTATCATGATGTACTCCTATTTATATTTATTCGAGGTCGATGGTTGCTAATCTGTTGATTTTGCTGTTGATTTCGCTGTCGCTGAGGTTGGAGGAGCGATCGATCTTCATGTGTCCGAGGTTTTCCCCTGTTTCGGGGAGTTCAACCAAGACCTGAATGATGCCGTTTGTGTCGTAGCTCATGATGATGTTAAGATCGGTTCCGGCTGGTTTGGGGGGGAGTTTGACCTCGGCCTTGCCGATGATTGAGACGTATTCAAGCTCTTCCTCTTCCCCTTCTGTGATCTGGATGAGGACACTATCTTGGTTTTCGTAGACGGTACAGACGCCATAGGTCCATTCTGTGGGGATTTTGGTGTTGCGTGGGATGATGATGGCGTTGAAGGAATTGTGGTTTTCGTCGTCGAGGATGATACCGAGGCTGTGGGAGTTGACGTCCGAGACCGTGATGATGGGTGCATCGCTGGTGGCTGTGGTTGAGGGATCGAGGGAGGCAGCATAGCACGCAGCACCCATTGCGACGGCTTCGTCGGGGTTTACGTCGTGGGAGGGGGCGATCCCTGTGACCGATTTGATCATTTCTTGGACGGCTGGGACACGGGTGGAGCCACCCACCAAGATGATTTTATCGAGGTCGCTCCATTTGAGCTGGGAGTCGTCCATGGCGATCTCCATGATGGTGCGAGCATTTTTGAGGATGCCTTGGATTTTGTTGTTGAAATCATCCTTGGTGATATCCATTTTGATGGATTGAAAAA
>JAWXUK010000072.1:0-8790 GCA_044432785.1 Eubacteriales bacterium
CCACAAGAGACACAGTGCGAAGGTCGCTGTGTTCGTTGCACAAAAATGAAGCATGAGTCGGTTGCCATCGGCCGTGTCGAGCGTTTTGTGGCAGATTGGGCTGCCTCCCAAGGGATTTCCAACGTGGAAACAGCTGCCAAAAACGGCAAAAAGGCTGCCATCATCGGCTCTGGTCCTGCTGGGCTCACCTGTGCTGGCGAGCTTGCTCGTATGGGTTACGATGTCACGGTTTTCGAGGCATTCCATGTCGCTGGTGGCGTGCTAAGCTATGGTATCCCCGAATTTCGTCTTCCCAAAGATATCGTGAAGCGTGAAGTAGAAGGGCTCGAGAAAATGGGTGTCACCTTCGAGATGAACAGTGTCATCGGTAAGGTTTTCACCATCACAGAACTCTTTGAAATGGGTTACCACTCGGTCTTTATCGGATCTGGTGCAGGTCTGCCTCAATTTATGAAAATCCCTGGCGAAGGTCTGGTCGGTGTCTACTCGGCAAACGAGTATCTCACCCGTATCAACCTCATGAAGGGCTACCTCCCCGATAGTAAAACCCCTGTCCTCCCAAGCAAAAAGGTTGCTGTCGTGGGTGGTGGTAACGTTGCAATGGATGCGGCACGTTGTGCTCGTCGTCTTGGCGCTGAGGTTCACATCATCTATCGTCGAAGCGAGGACGAACTCCCTGCACGTCTCGAAGAGATCCACCACGCAAAGGAAGAGGGCATCATCTTTGACCTCCTCACAGCTCCTACCTCCATTCAAGGGGATGAGAGTGGACGTGTTTCCTCCATCACTTGCGTGAAAATGGAACTGGGCGAGCCCGATGCTTCTGGTCGTCGTCGTCCTGTAGTGCTCGAGGGAAGCGAATTTACCATGGAAATGGATGCCATCATCATGTCCATTGGTACCTCGGCAAACCCCATGAGCTACATTGGCACACCCAAACTCGAGCAAAACAAATGGGGTTGCGTGCAAACCGATGAAAATGGTTGTACCACTGCTCCTGGCGTCTTTGCAGGTGGTGATGCTTCCACTGGTGCTGCAACCGTCATCCTCGCTATGGGTGCTGGTAAAGATGCAGCAAAATCCATGGATGAGTACATGAAATCTCTGTAAATTACAGTTTTTTATCCCCCTATCTTTGATGGGGGGATAATTTTTTCCCTATTTGAGATACTATCCTATAAACCTAAAAGGAGTCATCCATGAATAAAACCGTCATGATTCGCTCTGTTCCAAGCTACCACCCTGAGCTATTACAGAAAACGGTGGAAGAATTTTTCACGCTGTTTGTCCCTGAATCTGCCCTATCCCCCACCACAAAAGTGCTCATCAAGCCAAATTTACTCGCAAAACATCCCCCTGAACATGCTGTAACCACCCATCCTCAAGTGCTTTTGGCTGTGATCTTAGCCTGTCAAGCTCGTGGGATACGAAATATTGTGGTCGCCGATTCTGCCGGTGGGGTGTACAACACAAATCAAATGCGCTCCCTCTACAAAGGGTGTGGGCTTACCGATGTCTGCGAATCGCTCGAAGGGGTCACCCTATATGATGAATGCCAAACCACTTCAGTTTCAACGATAAATCCCGTGGTTGTCAAGGAATTCGACATCCTAAACCCCATTTTAGAGGCAGATTTCATCATCAATCTCCCAAAATTCAAGACCCACGCCATGACAGGGATGACGGTGGGGTGCAAAAATATGTTCGGAGCTGTCCCCGGACTCGTGAAATCTCAGTTTCATTTCCGTTTTCCCGACCGTGAACGGTTCGGGGAAATGCTGGTGGATCTGCTCGGTATTATCACCCCCGACCTCACCATTTTAGATGGCATTTTAGCCATGGAGGGGGACGGACCTGCAGGTGGGATCCCACGTGAATTAGGGGTTCTAATGGCAAGTTGCGACACCCTAAATCTCGACCTCGCAGTGGCCGACATGATGGGATTGGGGCCACATCGAGTCCCCTACCTCGCTGCTGGTCACCGTCGTGGATTGTGTGATGCCACCTTCGATTCCATCCATATTACTGGGGATATCGAAGTGTTTTCCCCCATCGAGAACTGGAAACTCCCTGCGAGTTATCTCGCTGGAGATGGTACGCAGTCCTTTTCAGGTTTCGTGCCAAAACCTTTTCGCAAAAGTGCGCAAAAGGTGGAACACGCACTCGCACCACACCCTGTCATCGACAAAGATTTGTGCATAGGATGTGGAAAATGTCTTGAAATCTGTTCAAAAGATACCATTTTGCTCCAAAATAAAAAGGCTAAAGTGGTACAAAAAAACTGTATCCGTTGTTTTTGCTGTCACGAGGTCTGCCCTGTCAAGGCAATCGACATCAAGACCTCACGATTTTTACAATTTTGACACACAAAACGGCTACAACCCACCCAAACAAGGAGGTTGTAGCCGTTATTTTATTGTTCCGTAACGAAATAAAGCACGGTTTCGATTGGTGTGGACTCTCCGACGTGATACCGTTTCAGAGCGAGCAAACTTTGTGGCATACCACGCACGAGGAGGTTGTTCGCTTGTATCGTCGACATTGTCGCCTCAACTCCGAGAGAGGTGAGCACATATTCCGACAACGGGGAGGACTCACCGAGAGGATAGGCAAGATAAGACACCTCGTTAGTGGTATTATCCTCAATTCCACTCTTGCTTAGCAGGTAATCTTGGGTAAGATGTGCAATATAATCCCAGTCACTCTCCCCTTCCAGTTGCGAAACCGTCTCACGAGCCACCTCGGTTTCTAGGGGTGCCCACTGGTGCATGTCATAAGTGTGACTTTGGATGGAAATAAGACCAGAATCAATCATTTCTTGGGATTCCTCATAGGAAAAGTGTGGGAAAATGGGTACATCCAAATCCTTGTAAGTATCCTTCCCCACCGAAACCCCAATCACGAAAAAAGTAGCTTTCATGTTATATTTCTTCAAAATGGGATAAGCATACTCGTAATTGCTTGCGTATCCATCATCAAAGGTGATTAAAATAGATTTTTCCGGTAAATCCCCTCCATATTTGACGTAGTTGACCATATCATCGAGGGTAACTGTGACAAATCCCTGCTCGGACAAGGTTTTCATCTGATACTCGAATTTTTCCACCGTCAACGCATCCGAGCCGTTGGTCTCGAGCAATAGATTGTGGTACATCAAGATGGGGACATAATGGCTTGTCTCCTCTTCGGGTGCAGGTTGGACATTCCAAATGCTCTCAAAATGTTCGGTTATGGTCTCTTTTGTAACATAAAAACCGAAATCATCCGGGATATAGATGGATTCATCTCCTGCCATCCGTGCCACTGCCATCTCACCAACATTGTTGCGAAAGTGGGTATTATCGTAAAAAAACCGTGGGTCATGACTGATGGAGGAGAGGGTGAAATCCCAATAATCGGTCACTTCTGCGAGGGCAGTATAAAACCCTTCCACATCCTCACGGGGGTAAGAATGTGCGTCCATGATATAGAGGGGGGAGGTCACGATTTCGATTGGTACCCCCTCTTGCTCACAACGCTCTAAAATGCGAGCTACCGATTCCATACAAGCTTCGGTATCCACCAAAGGTTGGGCATGGACATAATAGTCCGAAAAATTGGGATAAGCGAGCAAATAGTCCTCCATATTTGAAATATGTTCGGCATCTCTTCCGTATTTGTTGTAAGTTCCTGTCTCTGGGATAAAGACGTCAAATGCTTGTGGGAGGAACTGATCGGTCTCAAGCAATTCAAGTTTTTCAAGCCCTAATTTAGGGTGGAGGGTGAGGTATCTCCAGTAATATTCCAGTGCCGAGAGCTCTGGATTTGTGAGGTGGTGAAGGCTGTAAGAGAGTGGATCTTGCTCGAGGTGATATTGATAGCCATGACTGATATAGACATTCAAAATGAGCTGTTTGGGAGAATATTCCTCTAAAAGATGGTAAATCATCTGCTCAGAGTCCCACATATCGGCACTATAGACGATATAATTGTAAAAATTCGCATCATAAAGCTTATTGAGAGCTTCGGTGGGATAAGAGCTCGTGGAGGACGGTCCCACGATAAATGCGTCGTATTGATCACCATATTCTTCGAGATAGGCAGTCTTCGCCACTCGTGGATTTTTGGTCATGCCATAACCATGCCACTCTAAAAAGGTGTCACCAAAGGCGCCATAAGGATCGGTATAATAATTAAATCCAAAGACCGCCCCCACCAAGGATAGGCAGGTGGCGAAAAAGAAAATAGTCCAAGCTTTGTTGCTCATAGGGGCTCCTTTCAAAAGAGGATTTCTAAATAGGTTGCATTTACCAGAGTTCGAATTTTTTCGCACTCCGATTGTCGAAAAAAGTTTTGAATCCTCGTAGATTCAGAACTTTTCAGGGTAAAAATGAGGATATAACAGAAGTGCTATGGTCATTGAGAGGGGTTTTAGAGGTTCCCAAACACTAGTATTGCTGATAAATAAAGGAGGAACTAATATAATCCTCACGAAAAATGCCAAAAACCAGTAACAATGCCAACGGAACCACAACAAAAAGCATATCTAGCACTACATGACGTTGTAAAAATGCCGAAACTGAGCCACGATACTCTCCGTACCATTCCAATGCGATCAAAACAAACATTCCTCCGAAAATCAATCCATAATCGGTGGCATCAAGGGAAAACGTGAGTAAAGTACCGTCAAAAAGTTGAAAGAACTGAGGATCTAGCACCGTGATTCCCATTAAAGTGATTGCCGTGGTTAGTCTTGGTGCGCATGTGATATAGCGCCCCACAAAGACGATAATCCAAGTACGCAAAATCTGAACACATCGCCACACAGGACAGTTATCTGGGATTTTACAGAAGGATTTCAGCTTTGCCATAGGCTGATCTAATAGGAGCGCCATCGTAATCAGGATACCATTGTAAAATCCGAAGGCGATATAACGAAAATTTGCACCATGCCAAATTCCAATCACAAAATATATCAAAAAAGTGGCAAGTGAAGTGGCAAAAATCTTACCTAATCTGCCTTTCAGGTGTTTTCTCGCCCATTTTGATATCTTTCCGAACCCACGAGAGAGAGAAATAGGATAAAATAGATAGTCCTTCAAAAATCCACCAAGGGTGATGTGCCAACGTCTCCAAAATTCTGTCAAGGTGTGTGCAAAGATAGGTGCACGGAAATTTTCTGCCATAACAACCCCAAAAAGTCGTGCGACACCACGTGCAATATCGATTCCACCCGAAAAATCACAGTAAAGTTGAATGGAATAGAGCAAAATGCCAAATGCCACCACTGCCCCACCGTAGACCGTATCCTCTACAATGACCGATTGCACCACCAAAACGGCACGATCTGCAATGATGAGTTTTTTGAAATAACCACGAAGCATTAGTTGCAATCCAGCCTTGATATGGTCAAAGGAAAATCTGTTGGGTGCGAGCAATGTTTGGGATAATTCATCATAACGACCGATGGGTCCCTGCACCATTTGTGGGAAAAATGAGGTAAATAGTGCATATTTAAAGATATTTTTCTGGGGATAATACTTCCTACGATAAATATCCACCACATAGCCGATAGACTGAAATAAAAAGAAGGAAAGTCCCAATGGTACAACCAAATCCAGTCGTGTTTCAGTGAAAAAGGACAGCGTAAAATCGAAGTATTTCATCCCATATAATAGTCCTAACAAAAGCACAAGGGTGAACGTGATGAGGCGTTTTTTACGCTTCTTTAACGGAGCACGTTCCTCTTTTTCGCAGATTTCAAGCTTTAGATTGAGTGATCCAAGCCCCAAACCAGTTAGGTAGCACAACACGATCACACCGGTTAACCAACCACACGAAACCAGTCCACCGGTTCCATAAAAGGCACAACTTGCCAGCAAAAGCGCCACCCAACGTATTGAGCGTGGGAGGATATAATAGCAAAAAACGCTCCCGGCAACAAATCCTAAAAAGGAAAACGAGGTAAATGTCATAGTTTGCTCTGGACCAGGGCCATAATGGCATCCACCGAATTGAAATGGTCAGGTGTGAGGTCGAGGACATCGAGTTCAATATCGAATGCCTCCATCAAATCGGTAACCATAGTCACGATCTCGAGGGACTCTAAAATTCCATCATCCACGAGAGCAGTTTCGCCTTCAAAGTCTAATTCTCCACAAATATCGGTAAGGATTTCGATAATATCTTCTTTCATTGGGTGATTCCTTTCTTCTCGAGCACGAGGGATTGATAACGTGTTTTCAATCCACCCTGCTTTTCATAAAAACGTGCCCCTTCGGGGGATCCTGAGAAAACTTTGTGCAGTTTTCCATTTGTATCGGATAAAAATCCATCATAAAGCTGTTTCGCTACACCTTTGCCACGATGACTCTCTGCCACTGCAAGGTGCAAAATGGTTGCCACTTTGTCCTGCACTCCATAACGGAGTAGCCCTAGCAAACGTCCCCCATCCATCTCGCAAAGCACTTTGCCCTCCGTGATATCTTGCACCAATCGACTGCGCAAAGGGTGACATCCCGTGGCAACAGCGAAATTACCGGCCAAAAATGCCGTCACTTTATCTAGTTGCTCCATTGTCGCACGATTACATGCCACCCCTTGTTCATCGGGTAGGGCGTATTGTTGTCGGGAAACCTGTGGATCAAATCCCTTTTCTTGCCACCACGAGACGTCGAGCGCCTTTTTTTGAAAGGGTACCTCAACCACAAGTGCGAGCTCGCAATCTGGAAAAACAGGTAGATCAAGGCTGTAATATGTGGTGATATAGTGCTCCTTCCTCTTTCGATAGAGTAGAAGACACTCCCCTTCTTGGCTGTAATACAAACTACCCTCTCGAAGATCATCTTGATAATTTTGGGGATGAAGCGAAGCGTTGCTCTGCAATTTTGGGAGAAATTTACTTCGTAAAAGTTCCAAAAGTTGTTCTTTATCCTCGACCTGTTTCATCATAAATATTCTTCCTTTAAGGCTACCCTATCCACCTTGCCATTCGGATTGATTGGGAGGGAATCTCGCAGATGATAGATATTCGGGTGCATATATTTTGGTAAACGAGTGCGAAGTCCCTTTATTATGGCTGTTTTATCCATCTCACCCACGTAAATACAGAGTATACTATCCTCTATGGGATCAAATAGACAAACTACCTCACGAATTTCGGGTAAACTGTGGATGGCAGTCTCGATATCGGCGAGTTCGATACGATACCCCATGTGCTTAATCTGTCCATCAAATCGAGAGACAAAGACAAATTCCCCCATCGAATTCTCGTAAGCGAGGTCCCCTGTGCGATAAATGAGGTCGGTGTAATGGGGTTGTAGTGGGTTTTGAATGAAGGCATTTTTGGTCTTTTCAGGGTCGTCAAAATATCCCTTTGCAAGTCCACACCCTCGCACGCAGAGTTCACCTTTTTCCCCTTTGGCAACCAGGTTTAACCCTTCGTCTAGCAAGATAATTTCCTTGTTGCGACAGGCTTTACCAATTGGAATGGTCTCGTGATCTTCAAAATGGCGATTGATGTGAAATCCAGTGCAATCCACGGTGGTTTCTGTCGGACCATAGACGTTATAGATCTCGAGTTGTGGGAGTTCCTCTTTCCAAATGTTGACATATTTCCCCTGGAGAAGGTCCCCTCCCAGTGTCACCATGCGAATGCGTGAGAGATCGGCAATCTTGAGCCCCCCTGAATTGGCAAGCCATTGAAAGGCAAAGGTCACCCAGTGGAGGGCAGTAATTCTCTTCTCTTCTAAAGCCTCGACCAAAAGTTTTGGAAAGCTGAAATATTTTTTGGGAAGGATGTGACAGGTGGCACCCTGTTTTAGAGTCTGATAGAGATCTCGCAGGGAGGCATCGAAGTAAAATGGTGCCTGATTTGCAAAAATATCATCGGAATTGCACCCACTAAACTCCCCAAACCAGTCGGCAAAATCAATCACACTCTGGTGGCTAATCACAATCCCCTTAGGCGTACCAGTCGAACCAGAGGTAAACAGGAGGTACGCAGGATCGACATCCAGTGTTTTTTCTCGCACTTTATCGAGCAAATCGGTATTAACAGGGTGATTTTCCCCCTCATCGAGGCAAAATCTGTCAACCTCAAACCCCTCAGCAAAGGTGAGATGAGGGGCGCCATAAACAAGTCCCTCGATATATTCCTCGATTTGCTTTGCACGTTGTGGGGGAAGGGTGGCATCCACTGGAACATAGTAATTTCCGCTGTACAGAATCCCCATCATGGCTATAATTCCATCAATACCTCGATCAATCACAGCTCCAATGGGGGTGTTTCGCTTACAAATTCGTTCTTGAAGCAGGGTTCCCAGCCCCTTTGCTCTATCTTGGAGCTCGCTAAAGGTGATTTGATTATTTTGGTCGGCAAATGCGACTTTATCTGGAAAACGGGTGGCACTTTGCTCTAAATATTCTAATACATGACGCATTCTTGCCCCTCCAATCTAACCGGAATATACTTTATTATACCAAAAAACGATATCAAATTCCACTTTTTGGTCCAATTAACCAAGACAATTTCCACAATGACGATAGCCCACAGCCTCGTCCAAAGTGGCGAAGCGAACCTGATTATGTTCGGCAGGAAGGCTTGCACAGGTAGGACGGTGAACCACGAGGGAATTAATATTTCCGATGTAATATTCCTCAGTGGTGTCGCTCGGTGTGGTTGGATTTGTGACGATGGTGGTGTTGCGATTGGTCGTGAAGGTCACGGTCTCGCCATCACTGGTTGCGACAATATGCCCCTGCAAATCGGTGCGATAGAGGGTGGTGTCGCTATCACGAAAACGGCTTAGT
>JAWXUK010000073.1:0-8773 GCA_044432785.1 Eubacteriales bacterium
AAGGTTTGGATCCCCTCTGCCAAGGCTCGCTCGGCATAGCTTTGAATGGTGGCATCCAAGGTGAGCTGAACCGTGTTGCCGTCACTGGCATCTTCAAAGGAAGAGAAGCTGTTGTACATCTCGACCCCTCGCCCCGTTTGGGCTGTCACCACTCTGCCCTCGATCCCCTTGAGTTCGGATTCCATCGCAGCTTCCACCCCGGTGGCGCCTCCATTGGCATTGACAAAACCGATGATGCCAGCGCCGAGCTGACCATACGGGTAATAGCGTTTACTATCCGGAGTAAGCCACAGGTCGTAACCACATTTTTGCTCGGTCATGAATACTCGTAATTCTTCTGCTTGATCCTCTTCAATTCCGTTGAGCAAAATTTCATACTGGGAATGGGTCTTTTCCATCCGTTCCATGATCCCCTCGAAGGTGAGCTCTGGCAGAATTTCGGAAATACCAAGCGCCAAAGTCATGCGCCGCTCTTCCACTGCTTTGCTGTAGGCTGCCTCGTCATATGCTCCGTCGGAGTCTGCATTTTTCGAAACCCGTGCCATCACGTCCAAGGGAGACAAAATCAGCCGATATACCGTGGCAGACATGGCAAGGACATCTCCGTTGGTGTCCAAAATCTCGCCTCGATTGGCTGATACAGAAATATTCTTTGTCTGTTGGTTTCCTGCGAGCTGGCCGTATTCGTCGTGATGGAGGACAGCTAAGTCCCATAACCTCAACAATAGAGGGATATAGATGAGCACTCCACACGTGACCATCAAAAATGTCGTTCGCATAAAAATGCGCCGTTTGCTCCCCTTGTCGGTTCGGGGGCGATTGTCTTTCTGGATTCCGCCTCGCTTTTTGCGTACCTCTCGATCCCTGTCCATGGTATCCCTCCTTCCTGGAGTTTACTGTTTACTTTATGAGAGTGTAATCCAATCTATGTATTTATTTTGCGAATATTTTGCTCCAATTACTTTCTTGTTGATGCACCACCACGTTATCCTCACGTGATAGGTCGATGTAAACCACTTGGCTGCTTCCTGGCCTAACCATATTATCTCCAACTGCTTGGGCTAGATAAGCTGCATCGAAGGTCTTTTCGTATTGTGCTCGGAGGATTGCCTCCTGTTTTTGAAGCTCTTGCATCTGATTATTAAGCTGAACCCTTGATCCGAGGATGCCGCTAGGGTTGCATAGGAATTGACCACCTGCAACGCCAAGGCTATGACCAATGCACACCCAATCACCCCAACAACAGCCACTTCGCCGGCTTCCCTTACTTGCGCTTTGGGTCGTGAGTGGGTATCGACCCTAGTATTTGTACGGGCACGACGGCGACTCTCTCGCTCGGGGGCATAGGCAACGTTGCCATATACGCTGTAATCTCGGTCTGATTTCATGGTCATCTCTCCTTGGTTTAAGTTTATTGTATGAACGGTAGGATAGGTTTGACGACACCTATCCGGTGTGAATTTACTCTACTTTTTCTGCCACTCGAAGCTTTGCGCTTCGTGCTCGAGGATTTTCCTCAACCTCTTCGGTGGTGGGTTTGATCGCCTTGCGTGGGGTGCGTTTGAGTGTTGCCGTCTTATTGCAGACGCACATCGGTAGTTCTGGAGGGCAATCACATCCACCCTCTTGAGCGACAAATGCCTGCTTGACGATGCGATCTTCCAAAGAATGGAAGGTGATCACGGCAATCCGTCCCCCTGGTTTGAGGTGGGTGATGGCTCCCTCGAGCATGGTGGTGAGGGCGCCTAATTCGTCGTTGACTGCGATGCGAATGGCCTGGAAGGTGCGCTTAGCTGGGTGCTGTTTTTCACGCAGAGCATGGTTCGGGAGGACTTTTTTGATGACCTCAACCAGTTCTAACGTGGTATTGATGGGTCGAGAATTGCAAATGGCCTCGGAAATCCGTCCGGCAAACTTCTCTTCGCCATAACGGGAGATAATTTGAAAGAGTTCTTCCCTCCCCCATCCATTGACAATCTGATGGGCTGTGAGTGTGTCCTCCTGATTCATGCGCATATCAAGGGGGGCATCATTGCGATAAGAGAATCCTCGCTCTGCAACATCAAGTTGAGGGGAGGACACCCCCAGATCAAACAGCATTCCGTCAATCTGGGGGAAGTTTTGTAAAATTTTGTTTATCTCACGGAAATCACTGTGGAAGAACTTAATATTCTCCCCTGTAAGGATTTTTTTTGCCTCGTCTATGGCTACTTGGTCACGGTCGAGACAAATGAGGGTCCCCGTAGTGAGTCGGCTTGCGATTTGGGCGCTGTGCCCTCCTCTGCCGAGGGTTCCGTCGAGATAGATCCCTTCGGGGTTTATTTTGAGTGATTCGATACATTCATGTAGCAAAACCGGCTTATGATCCATCAAAATCCAAGTTCCTCCATAAATTCTGCCATCTCTTCTTGGGAGAGTTCCTCTTCGCAGAGGTTCCAATTTTGTGCCGACCAGATTTCTGCACGGTCGTGCATCCCTAAGATGATACTTTCCTTTTCTAGCTCGGCATGGTCACGTAATTTTTGGGGAACCACAATCCGTCCTTGGCTATCGGGTTCACACTTGACCGTATTTGCGAAGAGGGCTCGCATCTTTTTTGCCTGAATGGAAGGGAGTTCTTCGAATTTCGCCGTGAACTTGTCCCATTTTGCTTGGGTATAGATGGTGAGGCATTTATCTTGCCCCAACATCATCAGATAAAATGCGCTTCCGAGTTCTTCACGCAGTTTAGCCGGAAGGAATAGGCGACCCTTGGCATCAATGTTATGTTCATAGGTTCCTGTCAATTGTGCCAACTCCCTCCATTACGTGGGTAAGTGCTCCACTTCCCTCCACTTGACTCCATTATATATGTTTGGCTTGGGAAATGCAAGTCTTTTTTGAAATTTTTTATAAAAAAATATCTCGAATTTCTGTTCGAAATCCAAGATATTGATACTTTTCGTGCCAAAACACTATATCTAGTGGTTGTTCCCTCTGTAACGACAAAAAAGCCCCCACCGAATGGTGGGGGCTTTGAGGTTATGCGAATTTGGGGTTATGCAAAATCCGTAATCTTAGACATCCTCAGAAGGAGAGACAACATAGATGACGTTTGCGACTTTGCCATTGGAGCTTGTCTCAACGACATAGACCCAGCTTGCTTTATCAAGGCCAGTATTATCAGTTGCATTTGCAAGGTCGAATGCAGCGATAGAACTGGTTGTTCTTGCAGTAACACTTGTCACTTTAACACCGTCTTTGTTATTTGCATCATTATCTTGAGTGTTGACCAAAACGATGCGGGTATCAGAGTTAATAGTGTAGGTTTCACCACTTGCGAAAGTGATTGTATCAGAATCCACAGCGGTTACGATTTGCGAAGCGAAAGGAGCCTCAATCGAATTTGCACTATCACCATTACCAGCAATAAATACTGGTCCAGTCACGACTTTATTAGCAGCATCAGGAGTACCATATCCCAAGGACAATTCTTTCACCAACTCGACCTTAGTGATTGCACCATCGGAGTTCTCGCTGACGATCTTGTACACGTCACCTTTTACGAGGGCTGTATCATTGGCTGTACCATTAACATAATAGAAGTCTTTAGTGAATTCTTGTGTGGTTTCCACACCGTCAATCCAGACTTTAATTTGGTATCCGCCGTCAACAGTGATGTAATCTGCGCCATTGTACATCATGTAGCTAGTGCTAGAGCTATCAGCAAGTGTACGTGCAGTGATGTAGACCACAGATGCCACGTTGTTTGTTCCATAAAGGATGTGTGCTTCTGTTGCGTCCATGCTAGGCACATTTGCATAGCCAACATAACGCTCGCCGTTGACAAGGTCAACGAAAATTGTTTGAGAGTTAGTTAGTACTTGGTGATTAGGTTTACTCTCAGAACTAGTCGCAGCACCATAGTTGGCACTATGATCAGCCGCAGAAAGATCCACAGCAATAGCATTCGCTACATCATTAGCCTTTACGAGTGGTTCACCATTCTCGATGGTTAAAGCAGCACCAGTTTCCTTCATGAAGTAGTGCATAGAACCTTCAGGGGTGAGGCCAGTGAGCGTACCAGAGCTGATGTCGGTCAAGGTGTAGACCCCATCATTCGAAACGCTGTAAGCGTAGATACCAAAGAGGAGGGCGCCGTTTGCAGGTGCACCACTGCCATCAGCAGAGTCATGTGGCACTGCTGTGTAGGATTCATCATTGTTTTTGAGTTTATCCACTTTGATTTCAGCTTTAGAGCCGTCAGCGAAGTGAGCCATAGCATAGCAGCCAGAAAGCGCATCCATGGTGGAAGAAACATAGAGGTAAGAGGAAGCAGTGACCAATTTCTCGTATCCTAGGACATATCCGTTGGAATCAAGGTAGAAGATGACTTCAGATCCAACTTCAGGATCGGTAGCACCACCAGCCTTCAAGTCACCAGCGTTGACATAAGAGTAGGTGTAATCGGTTCCGTCAACGGTTGCCCAGTTGCCAGCAGAATATCTTTCGACTTCACCAGTAACGGTGTCAACATGCTCGACAGATTGGATTGCATCATCTGCTGCACGGACAACCACGATGTCGCCCTCAGCAAAGTTTGCTGTGGTCTCGTAGGTGGTTTGCCAACCTGCATTAGCAGCATGATTTGTGTGGTAGTTGATGGTGATGGTGTTCACACCGTTATTGGTTGTGATGTCCATGACCTCTGCCAAAACGGATGTGATTTGAGCAACATAAACTTCACCAGCTTTTGCGTCGGTACGGTCGATGTATACGCTTGTCTCAAGTCCAGCTTTGGTGTCGCAGAAAGCAGTTGTAACTGTGCTATCTAGACTGAAGCTACTATAATAATCACCGTCACGAGTAACTGTCCAAGCGAAATCATCTGCAACAGTTTTACCAACTGTAGAGTAGAGAGCTTTCTCAGTCACTTTATCTGTGTAGACAAAATCAGCTTCGAGTGCATAGTTCATGAACTCAATGTTGCCTTGTTTCCAAGCCACGCTAAGACGACCGAAATCGTCGGTAGAAGCAAGTGCATCAAGGAAGAAGACGCGATCTGCCAAAGTTGCAGTCCAAGTAGTGGAAACACCAGCAAGGTCAAGAGTGGTGTTAACTTCGTCGGTCATGCTGCCACCCTTGGTGTAATATGCGCCGAAGGTGGAGTTGTAGGAAACTTCAGGAGTTTTTGTGAGTGCGTTGAAAGCCAAAGCTGCAACATCATCACGGGTAAGTAGCTCGTCTGCGAAGAGGCCGAGGTTGTTACCGTCGTGGTCGTTGTAAAGACCGAGTTTGGTAGCCTCACGGGTAACGGTGAGTTTCCAATCATCGCCGAACTCGCCAGAACCTTGGAAGTAACCAAGTGTACGGAGAAGCATAACCATTGCTTCAGCAGTGGTAACTTGACCATAAGGATCGAAAGTGGTAGCAGAACGACCAGAAACGATTCCGAGGGAGTGAGCAACGTTGACATAGTTGACGAACCAGTCGTTACCACTGACATCAGAGAAGATGTTAGCGTCGTTGTATTGACCAGCACTGTAGCCAGCTCCGTAAAGCATGGTGGTACAGATGGTAGCCATTGTTGCACGGTTAACGATACCCTCTGGGTTGAACTCGTTGAGGCCAGTACCTTGCATCAATTCGATTTGGGTAATGATGTCAACTGCGACAGGGTTTTGCACGTCATCGATATCGGTGAAGGAAGCTGCGTTGGATGTAAGGGACATTGTGCTTAGCAACATCATGGAAGCTAGGCCAAGGCTGAAGGATCTTTTGAGGTTTCTCATAATAAAAAAACTCTCCTTGTAAAAAATTTTAGTCGCAACGAAACAAGCCGCCCGCTTATGACTATGTAAGTATTCTAACGTAAGTTACAAAAAGAGTCAATAGTTTTTGTGCAAATGTAATATAGGTGTAATATAACCGAAATGTGACACCGGGATTGCGGCTTGACTTTTTTAGGGATATGTGGTAGAGTAATTGGTAGATGCCCCTGTAGTTAAGTGGATATAACAAGCCCCTCCTAAGGGCTAGTCATGGGTTCGACTCCCATCGGGGGTGCCACGCAAAAGGAGTGCAACATGAAATATCGCTATAAAAAGTATCAACAGGTCGACATACCAAACCAGTTGCGAGAAGCCTATCCCGAGCTTGGAACTGCTTCGTTACAGGTTTTGGTCAACCGAGGATACACAACAGCCCCACAGGTGGAGGAATTACTCTTCCCCGAGATGGGGCTTCTCTATCGGCAAAATATGAAGGATATCGAGCGAGCCGTGTCCCATCTAAGGCGAGCCATCGAGCAGAAGGAAGGGATCGTGGTCTATCGTGATTACGATTGTGACGGATGCTGTGGGGGTGCTGTGGCTGTGCTTGGGTTGCGTGGACTTGGCGCCACTGTTCACCATTATGCAAACGAGCGCACGGTGGATGGCTACGGGATGTGCGTGAATGGTGTGGAAAAATTGCTTGCACAGTTTCCCGATACCAAGTTGATTTTGACGGTGGATAACGGTATCACAGCCCACGATGGAATTGCCTATGCCAAGGAACGTGGGCTGTGCGTAGTGGTGACCGATCACCACGTCCCTTCGGCAGAGCTCCCTGTGGCTGATGCCATTGTGGACCCCAAGCGAGCCGATGATGACTACCCTTTTAAGGGACTCTGTGGGGCTGGCGTGGTCTTTAAGGTGCTGCTTGCGCTGTATCAGTCGATGGGGGTGCCGTTGGATGGATTGATGGGACTGCTCGACCTCGTCGCAGTGGCAACGGTTGCCGATGTTGTTCCTATTCTAGAAGAGAACCGACTTTTGGTGAAACTGGGGATTCCTCTCATCGCCGAGGGGGAGCGCCCCTTTTTTCGGGCACTTAACTCGCAACTTGGGCTCACCGAGGTGCGAGCAATGGATACGTTGGGATTTCAGATGGGACCCATCATCAATGCGTGCTCTCGCATGGGACTGAGCACAGATTTGGTGGTGGAGAGCATGATTTCAAGCGACCTTAGCGCCGTATCCTCGGTGTGCGCACAGCTCATCAAAAACAACGTCGAGCGAAAGACCCTTACCCTCGAGACCTACGAGCGAATCAAGGAAAAACTTGTGGATCCCAACGCAAAAGCAGCGATTTTCGTGAAGGATGATGAAATTCCAGATGGCATCATCGGAATTGTGGCAGGGCGATTACAGTCCGATTTCCACCGTGTGAGTCTGGTCTTCACCACCCACAGTTCAGGGGTGCTCAAGTGCTCGGCTCGTGGGGTGGACGGGATGGATCTTAAGGCTGCACTGGACCAATTAAACCCAGATTTTTTCTTGGGATATGGTGGTCATCCCAAGGCAGCAGGTCTCACCCTCAAGGCGGATCAGTACGAGCCATTTTGCGAAGCATTTCTCGCCCTGACCGAGCGCACCCTCAAGCCAGAGCACTACACAGAAATCCGAGAGATCGACCTTGTGGTAGACGAGACAGAATGTACGATAGACTTGGTGGAGGAGCTCAAACAACTAGAACCCTTCGGCGAGGGGTTCCGTCCCATTCGTTGTGGACTCAATGCCAAGGTCAACGGTGTGTATTACATGGGGAGCGAGAAGCAACACGTCAACTTCATTGCCGGCCCTCTCTCGATCATTCATTGGAATCGAGCTGCGTGGGCAAAGGGTCTCCCCTCCTACCCCGAGAAATTTGTTGGCAAGCTCAATATCAACTCCTTCCGAGGAGTGGATTCGGTACAATTTATTTCAGAATAAATAGAACGCCTATGCAAAAATCCTCTTGAGGAAAGCCTCGCAGAGTTTTGCCCCTCGCAAGGGGCAAAAAAGAATGGAAATCTGTCGGAAAAGGCTTCGCCTTTTCAACAGGATAACGGCTGTCGCTGATTGGTTCAGTGACAGCCGTTTTACTATTGATCCCAGTTGTGGTAGACGTTTTGCACGTCGTCGCTCTCTTCGAGCAGTTCGATCATGCGTGTCATATTTTTGATGTCCTTCTCGTCGGTGAGTGTGACGTAGGTCTGTGGGACAAGTCCGACCGATGCTTCAAGGAAGGTGTAGCCCTTTTCCTCTAAGGCAGAAACCACTTGTGGGAAGGCATCAGGGGTGGTAAGTACCTCGAACACCTCGCCCTCGGCGGACATATCATCAGCACCTGCTTCGAGTGCATCCATCATAACGGTCTCTTCGTCGAGGTCTTCGGCTTCGATAACGATGACTCCTTTTTTATCAAAGGACCACGACACGCAACCGGTCGCACCGAGGTTTCCTCCGTATTTATCGAAGTGGTGACGGACTTCGGGGGCTGTTCTAGCACGGTTATCGGTCAACCCTTCCACTATGACGGCGACGCCGTTGGGGCCGTAGCCCTCGTACATCACTTCTTCGTAGTTATCGCCGTTCCCAGCGCCGAGTCCTTTTTCGATGGTGCGTTTAATGTTATCGTTTGGCATATTGGCTGCACGGGCCTTTGCGATGACCGTGGCAAGACGGGCGTTATTGGCAGGGTCGCCACTCCCCCCAGCTTTGACTGCAACAATCATCTCACGGGCCACTTTTGTAAAGATTTTCGAGCGCTTTGCATCGGTTGCGCCCTTAGTTTTTTGGATATTTTTCCATTTAGAATGTCCTGACATGGTAATTTCCTTTCTTTCTAAAACGAGATTTTCGGTGCTTCATGCAACACAAAAGGGCTGCTTCCTTGACCCTCTTCGGAAACAGCCCCATAGATTATTCGATCACAATACCACTATCGGAAGGGACGACTGGGACAGGAGCTTCTGCCTGAGACTCGGTGG
>JAWXUK010000074.1:0-8607 GCA_044432785.1 Eubacteriales bacterium
ATTGACGGCAATGCCCATCTGCATAGCAGTCATTATGGGAACTTTATTTGGGATGTTTTACCCGAACATTTGCGTACCCTCTCCCCTACCTCTTTTAGCATCGAATTTCAAAAAGAGGGCTATTTAGGGGATGACATTGTGCTTTTAGGGACCGAAGTTGCCCCCTTTGAATACATTATTTCAGGGGAATGTGATGGTAATCCCTGTTTTAAGGCGAGCATTCAATTTATGGCCCCTTCGTAGTGGTTTCCCTATAATAGAAACGGACACTCCCAAAAGTCGGGGGTGTCCGTTTTTCTGGGCAAAATTAAATTGGCACCTCATAAGCTGAGGTGCCAATTTTTGATGCTATCAGAGTGTATTAGAGTCGTAATTGATTGCTTTCTGCCAATTCTTTGACGTAATTTTGCAGAATAATGGCTGCTTCGGCCACGGTTGTCGATTCTTTCGACCCAAAACGGTTTCCTTCTTTTCCTGAAACCAGTCCTGCTCCATAAATCTTATCCACGGCACTCACGGCATAATCGCTCACGTCGGAACGGTCGGGGTAGCTTGTGGTGGTATCATATTTATCGAGGTCAATGCCGAATTTCTGGCAGAATTTATTTAGCATTACTGCCATTTGCTCTCTTGTTATCGGAGCATCGGGCGAAAATTCTGCAAGTCCTGTGCCGTGTGCCACACCATTGACGAATGCCCACTGAACACCAGCACTATAGTAGCTAGAGATCTCCACGTCCATAAAGTAACTTGTGCTATAGCTTCCTTGCATGATCTCTTCTAGTCGAGAGAGCGCCGTGACGAACTGCGCCCGTGTGATGGGTGCATCAGGATCAAGATAGCCTGCTCCACTAAAGAGCTCACGGTTGATGGCGAAGGTGAGGGAATCACTTGCCCAGTGACGGCTTGGTGATTCAAATACCACGGTACCCTCTCTGTCGATGATGCCATAGGTCTCGAAGCTATCGGTGGTGAAGACCAGTTGACGGTTATAGGCATCATAGTATGATAGTGGGCTAAATTGAATCACGCCATTTTCATCCATGTAACCTGCCAGTAGGTCACGGACATCACTCGTGGGACGGATGTAGCTTATGCGTACGGTGGAAAGTCCCGTGCCGAAATCTTCGATTTCTTTACCGGCTTGGTCGGTCACCTTGATCTGATAGATCGGGCGATCGGTGAGACTGGAATTGCTCACGGCTACCACCGATAGCACGGCTTCTGAGGTGACACTGTTGTTGATATGGGTGATGGCATCTCTGTCGAAGGTAATCGTGATATTGGTTAGCTTCACGGTGAGATAGGATGTGTTATTATCTAGGAGTGCTGAAATTGCATCCTTTTCGAAGGTATAGGTCACGTTTTCTTGGGAATTTAGTGTCGTACCGGATGCCGTGACTCCATTTGGTACAATGGTAACCCCAATTTCATCCTTGGTATCAGCATTTGTAGAGGTGAACGCGTTTGTGACGTCATCTTTTTCCAGTGTCCCTGTGACCACCCCTACCACTTCGGTGGGCAGAATGGGAATGGTGATCTCGGATTTATCCTCGGCAGTCGAGGACTCGATGGAAGGTGGCGTGACCGTGATGGTAGGACGGACATAGACCGGTGGGGATGGGGTGCTTGTGGCCGGGGAATTGGTGCTGGTGTCTACCTGTGGGGCTGGTGGGGCTGCATCAACGGTGACTTCAAAGGTGATGGATCCTGTGTAGCCGTTCACTCCTGTGACCGTGACCACGACAAATTCCCGACCACTTGCATCTGTTTGAAGGTCGCCCACTTCCAAATTGTAGTCTGCGCCTGGTGCCACCTGTGGGCCACTTTCTGTATCTTGAGCTGTGTTGACGTCGAGTGGGGTTCCGTCTACTTTGATCACCAAATCTTTGGGCTCGAGCAGTACCACTCCGTCTTCCGACCGTTCGTAATACCAACCATCGGTGACAATATCGATGATACCTTCGCTGAAATCTGTGCCTGTGCCTGCCCCTGCCTTTTCCTTATCAACCTTGAAGGTGGTTGTGCCTTGATAGGGACTTCCCGACTTGGCTGTCACGGTAACCGTTCCATTGAGATGGTCTACGAGGGTGTAATCGGTATTTAGCACCATTGGGGTTTCGCCGTAGACGGTCTGTCCGTAGGCAGTGAGGGATAGATCCTCGGGATAATATTTACCGTCGGGACGTTGGTACCATACTTGGTTTAACACCGAATCTATCACCCCTTGGGAGAGGTCGTTGCTTGTGCCTGTTCCGGCTTCCCCTTGGTTATATTTGAATACGACGCTGTTACTATAGGTCGAGCCTGTTGCTGTGACGGTGGCAGTGGTTCCACTGTATTTGAAGGTGAAATCGGTGCCGAGTTTTAGCGTTGTTTCGGTGGTGGATTCGGTTCCTGATATCTTTGGATAGGTGGTGAGTCGGACATCCTCTTCGTTATAGGTTCCATCGGGACGTGCATACCACTGATCCACTAGGTTGATTTCGCCTTTGTTGAAGGCATTGTCGGTGCCTTCCCCTGCTTGGATCACTTCGAGTTCGAAGGTGATGTTTCCTGGGGAGCTTGACATCTGACCTGCATTCAACACGATTTCGAAAATCTTTTCCCCTTCGATGACGGCAGTTGATTTTACATTATAGTGTAGCTCTTGAATGAGTATGCCGTTTACAACGCCACCGATTTCACTTCGTGTCTTTTGGGTTGGATCACTTTGGGGGGCTTCCATCAAAATCAGTTGAATCGTGCTATCATCGATGGTGCCATCGGGTCGCATATAGACTATATCCGAGGCAAGTTCAACCGTGTAGATATAGTTGGCATCATCAAAGTTTTCTTCCCCTGTGACCTCTTTATCTTCTTTTTTTGCTGCTGCAATCGTACTTGTGCTTGTTGTACCTGTATAGTTGCCGATACCAGTGGCTGTCACTTCGATTGTACCAATATTTGGGTCAGTCGAACCTGGCACAAACGCCCCAAACGAGAGGATATAGTTATGCTCATAATCATTTCCACCACTAGCAGCATAGTTTGGGTTTACATAGGGCAAGGGCACGGTCTCACCATATAGGGTTACAGTGATGTCTGCTAAGGCTGAGTCACCTATCTCTGGTCTGCCACCGAGATCTAGTGTGAGTTGAGAAGTTGCCGCAATGGTCGCAGCTGAAATATCCTTGGCTGTGATTTCGTAGGAGTAGGTGAGGCTGCCGACGTAGTAGGAAGAGGGATCAAACTTGCCACCTGTCATGGTGATAGAATATGTTCCTGCTGGGAGAGGGGCGTTTGCATCGTTGTTAAGAGCAAAAACAGTGTCATCCACTTCTCCAAACTGATTTACATGAACAAAATCGAAACAGGCTGCTATATTTTTTGTAGTACCGTGGTCATTCATATAGGGGTTGTATAAAGGGTTTCCGTACTCAAAATACGAGCCACTGGGAAGAGGACAAACTACGAGAGACTCCGAGTCATTGCCTTGTGGGGTGGCAAAAGGTAACGTGTCGTCGACAAGCAGTAGAATTAGACCAGTCCCACCAATATTACCCTCATGGAGTAAATCTTTCTCCGTGGGAGACGACGCTGTTTTTTGAATCGGACGACGCAAAATGCCGTTGTTGGTAAGTTTCCCTGGACTAGATCCAGAATGCAAATAGTTATGCCCAGCCACATCTGTAACCTCACCCGTGACATCGATGACCACACGATACGAGGTACCATAGGTGGGAGAATATTGCGGAATGGTGACATCTTCGGTCAATGTGACTGTGCCGAAGACATCGCCACGGTGCATGAGATGGGGACTGTAATTATTAGAAGGGTCGGTCACCGTTCCTGTCGTGTTGAGAAACACCATATCGAGCTCTTTGATGGTGTAGCTCATTTTTATGTTATTTTTGATGTAGATAAAGGCGTTACCAGCAGTGCCACTCGCTGTATCTGTGGTAAATTTTCCACTATTAGCGGCACTACCACCATTACCATAGCCGATCCCTGCAAAACTACCTGATGCCACCACAGTACCACCAGAAATATTGATATTTCCACAGTTCGAGCCAGAGGAGCCACCGATTCCTGCGCTACTTTGTCCTGCCGTGGCATAGACGTAGCCACCACGAATGGTGATGTTTCCACAATCTAGTTTACGGGTACCACCAATACCGGCTGCTTCAGCGCCACCAGCACTTGAGATGGAACCACTTTCGACGATAAGGTGTGCACCTTTCTCTACAAGAATGCCAGGGACTAGAGAGCCACCCACTGCTTTGAGGTTCCACTTGGTGGGACGAAGGTGGTATTGGTTGGGGGCAGTGTCTAAAAGGTCTCCCGATGCATTTGCTACCTCATTGATGGTCACTTCTGCCGAGTTTTCCAGTGCTAAGAGGCAGGAATTTTCTCCCATTAAAGCGAGGTTCGTATTGGTTTGGAAAGTGATACGGATATTGGTGTTCGATTGGGTCATATTGACCCCAGCGAGGGTGATATTCGCAGTTCCAGTGGGACAATTCACCAAGATAACATCCGAGGTTACTGAATATACGTCTGTATTTCTGATGTAAATTTGGTCGGTAGTGTTAATGGTGACTTTATTGCCACTTACTGTGATTCCACTGCCACTGTACTTTTGGGTGAGTGCATCATCCGTATAAATGGTAAAGCCACCATAAACCCCAGTGGTGTATGGTGTGGGGGTAGACAGGGCTGCCTGTGATTGGAGACGGTCTGCCTCTTGGGCATGCTGATATTGGGGTTCGGGCTCGGGCTCGGGTTCTGGCTGAGGCTTTGACTCGGGCACGTATTCGGTTTCTGGTTCGATTTCCAGGTCTGGTTCTATTTCCAGTTCTGGTTCTGGGTCTGTCACGACCACTTGGAATATCTCGCCAATTTGAGGCAAGCCTTCATTGATCAGGCCAGCAAAGGCTTGCGAGACCTTGTTCGTGGTCTCGCTTCCTTGGGCTTGTTCTGGACTATTTTCAGGGATTTGATATTGGTTTTCTGCTGATTGAGGGGATAACTCTTCGAGTTCTTGTGCTGTGGCATTGCTCACAGGGGCAAGCAAAAAGGTGGAGGCTAAGATTCCTACGAGGAAACGATCATTTTTGTGATTCATTACTGATACCACTCCTTGTATGTCTCAAATATTGGGCTCGAAATTATACAATAAATTATATTCTCAAATATTATACACCTCGAGCCCTGTGTTGTCAAGTAATATGAGGGGAAAAATGTCAAAAAACTGTTCTGGATGATCTTTATGAAAATTTTTTGTAACAAGTGGTCACATTTATTTTAATTTTCATTCTTCCCACAAGTGTGGATAGGCGCTTTGTCTTGCGGTGGAGGCTGTTTGTTGCTGTATTTATTCAGAGGAGAAAATTTCCAAAAAATGTGTGGACAGGATCTTGAAATGATGGTATAATAAATTATTAAAATTGTCTGAAAAAGACGAAATTTGGATCTAGAAAGGGGTGAATCTCTGTGGAATTGTTAAATTATCTAAAAATGCTGACCAACGACTGCGCAAATCTGTGCTATTTCACCGATTTTACCACCGATGAGCTATTGTATGTCAACCAAGTGATGGAACGAAAATTTCAGATTTTCGAATCCTATACTGGTAAAAAATCAGCTGAGGTGTTGAGCGAGTTTATCCCTCTGTGCGATGGTGCTACCAAGGCACGAGCCGATCAAGGCGAGGATGTTCAAGCCACCATTTACAGCGAGTATTTGCAGATTCATCTCCACTCTCACACCAGTGTACTCGAAATTTGTGGGCGCAAGATGCTTTTTGTCAAGTATTTCCTTACCAATTTCGCAATGGAGCAATTGGGATCTAATCAAACCTTTGAAGAGGCGATGACCAAATGTCTCGAGCTATTCACCCTTCCTGATAAAGAACAGTCCATCCAAGGCTTGCTCCAATTATTGGGGGAATATTATGGATGTGAAACCACCTGCGTTTACGAGTTTGATCGTAAGAATTTGCTGATGTCACGATCCTTTTCGTGGTACGCCGACCATAATACCACCATTCCTCCCCAAAAAGGGGATGCCGAGAATTTGAACGAATTTCTCGAATGGTTGGATGATCAACCCGATTATATCAACTTCGAAACCATCGACGATACCAAGATGAGCGAAACCCATAAAACTGCATTTTTCAAGCGATTTTGCATCTCTAACCTGACCTTTAACAAACTCAAAATCGACGATGGCGACCTCTTCGGTATTGTGGGGATTAACAACCGTCAGTCCCCTATGATCGACCCTCGACTGCTCAAGGCCATCTCTGTCTTTGTGGTGGATCGATTCCACGAAATCAACACCTCAATTTCGATGAAAGCCCTCACGGAAACCGATTTGCTCACAGGGTTTTTTAACCGTACCATGTATGCCGAGCGTCTCACCGAAATTCACAATAATCGCCCTAAAAGTTTAGGGGTTCTCTTTGTCAACCTCAATGGTTTGCGCAAAACCAACGAATACTTAGGGTTTGAAGTGGGTGATGCCCAAATCAAGAAGACGGCTGGTATTTTGAGGGAGTTTTTCACTGGGCAGTTTTATCGGATCAGTGGTGATGAATTTGTTGGATTTAGTCCTGATTGCGAGAAGTCGCAATTCGAGGATACCGTCAACCAGTTGCAACAAAAATTGAAGGAGGAAAACCACGAATCCTCCTTTTCCGTGGGACATAGTTGGGCGAAGGGAACTTTTTCGGTCTCCGAGCTCATCAAAACTGCCGATACCGTGATGGTGATCAACAAACAAGCATTCTACTCCACCACCTTTCAAGAAAATAAAGAGGTCGCAAACTCCATTTTACAAGACCTCTTCCAAGCCATCGCAGAGGACGAATTTATGGTCTACCTTCAGCCCCAGATCAACCTTGAAACCGAGGAGGTTGTGGGTGCCGAGGCCCTTATCCGACGGTTCGATAAAAAGAAGCAGAAAATGATCTTCCCCGATCAATTTATCCCGTTTTACGAGCAAAATTCCGTCATTCGTCACGTTGACCTCTTTGTGGTGCGTAAGGCTTGCCTCATCTTATTAGAGTGGATTCACTGCGAGCATGAAATGCCCATTTCTGTCAATTTAAGCCGTGTCACCTTGACGGAACACGGCATTGTGGACACCATTAGCGATATTTTAGACGAGTACAATATCCCCCATGAGCTCATCGTCATCGAAGTGACCGAGCGAATTGGACTCGTGGAAAACGAGGTTGCCTCCACCCTTGTGGACGACTTCAAATCTCGTGGTTTTCGTCTATCCCTCGACGATTTCGGCTGTGCCTACTCCAATATCATCACCCTTGCTACCATTTCTGTGGACGAGGTTAAGATTGATAAAAGTCTCGTCGATCATGTGCTCACCAATGCAAAAAACTCTGTTATTGTCAAAAATATGCTCGCAATGTGTTTGGAGCTCGAGGGGACGCACACCCTCGCCGAAGGGATCGAAACCGAAGAGCAAGCCGAGTTTCTTCGCTCTGTCAAGTGTCAATTAGGGCAGGGATACCTCTATTCCCGTCCCATTCCTAACGAGGAATTTTTCCAGAAGTACATTAAATAATGATTTGCCAGATATGCAGATATTGAATCCCTATTTCTCGACAGCAAAAATCGCCACAACCACCGTCTACCCACTACTTATGGGGTTCGGTCGTTGTGGCGATTTTGTTTGGAAACCAGAATTCGATTTAACGAGCTAATTCCACCATTGCTGCTGCGTTCATCTGTGCATGACGCAATAAGGAGTCCAATCCGATATACTCATCTGCTCGATGAATGCGAGATTCATCACCGGGGAAAATCGGTCCAAAGGCAACCACATTCGGGAGTTCTTTGGCGTAGGTTGCCCCACCAATGCAGAATGGTTTGGCACTTTCGCTTGTCTGCGCTTGATAGACAGCACAAAGTTTTTGCACCAATTCTGATTCGAGAGGGAGATATAATGGAGGTTTGTGTGCGAGTATTTTCTCGGTAAATCCACTTTGTGTCATTGTGTTGGTTAGGGTCTCTTGGAAGGATTCTAATGTCAAAGTGACTGGATATCTGACGTTGACCGTAAAGGTGACGACGTGGTCACGTAGATCTCCTAGTGCCACGTTGACCGTCAATTTCCCTGAAACCTCGTCCTCGGTTGCGATGCCAAGACCTGAGCCGTCGACCATGATACCAAAATGCTTGTTCATCCCCTCGACCAGCCTAGCAAGTTCTCCCTGAAGTGGAATCTGTGCTAAAGCGAGATAAAATAGTCCAATTGCATTTAGTCCCACACCAGGATTTCCTGCATGAGCTGGACGACCAAATGCTTCCACCTTGATGCCCCCTTCGGTGGGGGAAATCTTCACGTTCTCTATATCTAGCTTGAGGGCGAAATCGCAACTCTCCTGAGGCAGTGATAGCACGCCACATGCGTAGTCGGGTACCACATTCATCACGGTCCCTGCATGAAATTCCACCAAGCGACATGGCTCGTCCTCTTTGAGCTGGAACCCGTAGGTTGCCGAATAACTTCCTTTTTCACCGTTTATAAGGGGATAGGCGGCATCTGGTGTGACCCCCATGATCGGAAATTCCTCGCCAGCTGATACATAGTGTTGAATGC
>JAWXUK010000075.1:0-8450 GCA_044432785.1 Eubacteriales bacterium
TTACGGTTGATTTGGAGATTCCATACTCCTTGGCGATCTCCGCCACTTTCTTGCCACCCACACGATTGAGAGCTACGATTTGCGTTTTAAATTCATCTGTATATTTCTTTGTTTTCTCTGCCATTGTCTGCACCTCTTTCTGTTTTCTTTATTGTATCATAGTTCGATAAAAAGTTGTACAGTTTATTATAGACTATCCATTTTGCATTGAATCCTATCCCAGATCTTGACAAAATCAAGGAATTTCACTCATTTACTCCTTCCTCAAAAATATACCGAAGCATTGCCTCAATATAAATTCCAAGTGTTTTATCGTATTCTTCTTGATATAAACGAACTTTTCCAAAACGAATCAATGCGATAGATTTACTTAAATTGGCAACCACTTTCCACTCGCACTGTGGACGAACCCCTTCTAAATTTTTTAAGATCCAATTCGTAGTTTTTTCATCGTTGGATTCTGATTTCCACTTTTCATCGGACCATTTTGTACTTAAAATCCCGATTTCCTTTTCATTCAAGTAATCAAATACATTGTTATCTGCAAAATAATTTTCTATCAAAAATTGACGAAAGGTTTCTTTATCAATCTTTCCGTCAGAGATTAAACTTTGAAACCGTTCTTTCACGATGGTTCTGTTATAAACCACTAACTGATAGATATATTCATCTTTCGAGGGGAAGAAATTATAAAAAGTTCCGGTCGCAATCCCGACTTTTCGAGAGATATCAGCAACCGAGGTTTTCTTGTACCCTTGGGTTTTAATGAGCTCAAAGCCAGCAAGAAATAAGTTCTCTTGGATTTTTTCTCGGCCAATTTTGTCGAAAATCTGTGGCAATACCCCTCACCTCCCTGAAAATATACAGAAATCATAACATAAATAAGAAGGTGTGTCAAGATTATGAATGAAATTAAAAAAATATTCATTTTCCCCCTTGACAAGTAGGTTAGGAAATGCTAACATTGTAAGTGAATGATATTGATTCTATATTCATATTCTGAAAGGAGACATTATGAGCATTTTAGAAATCCGTTCTCTTAAAAAATCTTTTGCAGACCTAACTGCTGTCAATGATCTGAATTTATCCATCGAGGAAGGTGAAATTCACGGAGTTTTAGGACCCAATGGAGCTGGAAAAAGTACCACAATCCACTGTGTTTTGGGTTTGCTTCCCTACGATAGTGGATCTGTCACCTTCCAAAAAGGGGAAACCATCAAAACTTGGAGCAAAAATATCGGATATGTACCTCAAGAGTACGCTATTTATCCTAATCTAACACCGAGTGAAAATATCCGTTTTTTCTGTTCGTTATACGGTTTCAAAGGAGCAGAATTGCAAGATAGAGTGGAAAAAGCACTTGATTTTGTGGGACTGATCGATGTAAAAGACAAAAAATCAGATGAATTTTCAGGAGGAATGAAAAGAAGATTAAATCTAGCCTGTGGAATTGCCCATTCCCCAAAATTGATTATCATGGACGAACCTACAGTAGGAATAGACCCACAATCTCGAAATCGCATCCTAGAAAATGTACAAACATTGCAAAAAGAGGGTGCTACCATCATTTATACCACCCATTACATGCCAGAAGTGGAAGCACTCTGCGATAAAATTACGGTTATCGACCATGGTTCCGTAATTACAAGTGGTAGCAAATCAGAAATCATGCAGAAATTGGGGAAAGATGTCGAGTTAGAACTTCAGTTTGTGGAAAACAAGGGCAATTTATCTGCTTTTGAAGCAGAAATACAGAGAATCCAAGATATTCACAAGACGGAAATAGAAGATTGGACCTGTAAACTCCATCTTTTAGAGGAAACGCTCGCCATCGACAGCATATTACAAATAGCGAGTAAACACGCCTTAATTCCGAAGAAAATTCAAACAAATGAAGCAAGTTTAGAAGAATTGTTCTTAATGCTGACAGGGAAAGAATTTCGAGATGAAAGTTAATAAAAGGAGTTTATTATGTTACAGTCCATTTTGAAAAAGGAGTTTTCTTCCTTTTTCTCGAATAAAGGAACCCTAGCTGTCATGTTTGTTTTGCCATTACTATTGCTCTTGATTTTTGGTTTTGCTCTGGGTGATTATGTCAAAGCAGACTACAATACCTTTGAAAATGGGACAGTTTTCTATCTAACCGAGGATAATAACCCTCAAATGGAAGAGGAATTTCATAAAATCACAGAAAAAATAACCCATGCAACTGGGGTTTCATTCGCAGAGGTACAAAACGAGGTTTTAGCTCAGAAACAGGTGGAAGAAAGTCTCGCCTACGGTCTCATCACCTTAAAAGAAGGTGGATATTCCTATTTTCGTTCCACTTTTAACGAACCTCAAGGGGGAGAAATGGTGCGCAATCTCTTTGTGCAACTTGCAAATCAAGTTTCAATTTCTTCTGCTGAAACAGTGATGGAAAAGGTGGTTCTCGATCGTCCACAAATTGATTCTTTGGGATATTACTCCTTTTCTAGTCTCGCCTTTTCCATCCTGTTTATGGGCTTGATTGTTGGTTTTTCCGTGCAAAACGAGAAGATTTACGGCACAATAGAAAGGATACAACTCTCAAAAGCAGGTGTTTCCACTATTTTCATTACAAAACTAGGAGCAGGTGTCCTCTGTGGTTTTGGTCAAATCCTCACGGTTTATTTATTTTCGAGTTTCGTGTTAAAGGTAAATTGGGGCAGATATACGGGGATCATCTGGCTTTTATTCCTTCTGCTAAGCTTATATAGCGCAATTTTCGGCGGTGTGATGGGATTTATCTCGAAAAGTAAAGCAAGTTGTCAAAATACGGTTATGATGCTATCCATGTTAAGTGGTTATTTTGGTGGAGCCATCAGTCCGTTATATTTATTAGAAAATACCTCTATTATGAATATTTTTGTGCATTTCAGCCCTCTTTATTGGTTCAACACAGCCTCTATCAGTCTGCAAAATGAAATTTTAGATAGCAGTACTCGAAATGCTTATTTGGTCTTGAGTGGTTTAATCTGTTTTTGGTTAGCTGTTCTCTTCTTTCATCTTCAGAAGAAAAGTGCAGTAAAAAAAGAACCTCAAAAAATGGGAAAGGCGGTGCGGACATCATGAAAATCATACTACAAAATGCTTGGAAACTCTTTACTCGAGACAAAGGTTTCTTCTATGTTTTGACGGTTCAACCCATCTTTGTCTTTTTGCTCATGTCCTTTTTGTTGCCCTATTCCACGTTACATAATGTGGCTTTGATTGGAGAAAAAGACCATGATTACGAGCAAGTTCAAAACGCATTAGAGAACTTAGGTGGCGTGAACTTGTTAGAGGTTAGTGAGGAGGAAGTCATCAGCAAACTCGCAAACGGAAATATTGAGATTGCAATCCTTTTGGAAGAGCAACAAATACTCAGTTATGGCACATCAGAAGTGGAAGAAATAGTCTCACTTGCCGTAGAAAACGCTCTCTCACAAGGGGATACCAGTGAAATGGTCACGGTAAACGAGGCAAAAGAAAAAGGGTTAA
Source organism: Eubacteriales bacterium (assembly GCA_044432785.1). GTDB lineage: Bacteria > Bacillota > Clostridia > Oscillospirales > Oscillospiraceae > JAWXUK01. The sequence goes on from JAWXUK010000075.1 coordinate 3,502, forward strand.
ACCTGACAAATTCACTCGGTTTTATGATTTACAAAACCCTCTCTTCTGGCTCTGCACTGGCTTCCTTGCTCATTATCGAGCGAAATAATAAGATGAAGGAGCGAATTTTGCTTAGTGGAACCTCGGTAACCAGCTATTTGGGGGGACTTTCCCTTGTTTATACTTTTTTTATGATGATTAGTTCTGCTGTATATTATGTCACGGCTATTATATTAAATTTCGACTTCGGAATGCGAAATTCTTTAGGGTTTTTGCTCATGATGTTCGTAACAAATATTCTATCTACGGCACTTTTTGTCTGGGTGGCGGTCCTATTTAACAAAGAAGAAGCGTTGTGGTTTATGGCAACCTTTGTTTTAACCCCTATGGGATTATTTTCAGGGGTGTTATTCCCCTATGAGTTTATGCCTCGTTTTATGCAAACCATCGGCTCGTTTTTCCCACAACGGTGGATTTCTCGAGGGATCGAAACCATGCAAGAAAGTGGTAGTATCCTCTCAGCAACCCCTGATATCACCCTGACGTTAGGGTTATCGTTGGTGTTTTTTGTGCTAGCGGCTCAGAAAAGTAAATTGATAACAAAATAATATTTTTAAGGAGAATACAAGAATGAATACAGAAAAGAAATTTATCGGATTAAAAGAAGTGGTGGCAATCGTGCTATTTTCGGTCTTGACCATCGTGGTCGGAATGGTCACAGGAATTCCCTTTATGGCTTCCCCCACATGGTCAGTTTTAGGTGGATATTCCTTGATGTCCCTCATAAATGGTATGATTTACGTTCTGATGATCACAAAAAGTCCTGTACGTGGTACGAATTTACTCTTTTTCGGTGTGAAAGTGCTTTATGTGCTCTTGTTGGGCGCTGTTCCTACTGCATTGGTATATTTAGTGGGCGCCATCCTTTGCGAAGCAATTGTTTGGAATAATGGCTATCAAAAACCAGTGGTTGCAGGGATTTCGTATAGCCTTCACAACGTAATTTTCGGAATTGGTTCCTTCACACCCATGATCCTCAATCCAGAATCCTATGCTCAGCAAATGCGTGATTATGGATTAGAGGAAGAAATGGTGCAAGAGATGGTTTACGGGCTTGTAGAGCCTGGTTTTATGGCACTTGCCACCCTTTTAATTGTGATTTCTTCAGTGGTTGGGATGTTTATTGGGGTGAAAATGATGAAAAAGCACTTTCAACCTGCAGGAGTTGCTTCGTGAAACCCAGTTTCGATTTAAGAGTATGCCTGTTTTTGACAGGTATGGTGGCAATTTTGACCCTTTTCATGGAAAAAGAATTTGCACTCTTTCTATTACTTATGGTTCTAGCTTGTTGGCTGTTGCTCCATCACTTTGTAAAAGAAGCTCTATCTCATCTCTTTTGGTATGGTTTTCTATTTGGAGCGATGTTTCTCGTGAAAGATATCCCCATTTTAGGGACAACTGGTTTACCACTTGTGACCCTCTATATTCGCAGAATTATGTTGTCCGTTATGGTGGCAAGACCATTGCTTGCCAGCCCTAACGGGCAACTTGTTGCCACCTTTCATGGATTGAAATTCCCACAAATTGTCACAATATCCATCACTTTGATGTTCCGATTCCTCCCAACCATCTCGGAGGAATATCGGCAAATTCGAGAAGCGCAGCTATTTCGTGATATTGGAGGGAATTTCTTCAAAATTGCACGACATCCCATTCGATATGTGGAATATACGTTGGTTCCAATGTTGGTTCGTGTGAGCAAAACAGCAGATGAGCTTGCAGCTGCGGCGGCAGTGCGAAGTGTGGGCAGTTCTTGCAAAATAAATTGTTATCACAAGCTAACCTTCACTGTTTATGATGGAGTGATAGGATTTATTTTTGCTACTTCTATCCTAATTATATTCCTATTTGAGGAAATTTACTTACAAGGAGGGTTACTATGATACAGATTGAGGATCTTTCCTTTCAATATCAAGGAGCAAAAACACCTTCTTTGTGTGATGTAACCCTCCACATACAACAGGGGGAATTCATCCTATTAACTGGAGAAAGTGGTTGTGGAAAAACCACCCTTACCCGTATTTTGAACGGATTATGTCCCCAATTTTACGCTGGAACGATCAAAGGGAACTGTTTACTCGAAAAAGAAACCATTTTATCGCTCAATCTCAGTGAAATTGGACTGCGTGTCGGTTCTGTGTTTCAAGATCCTAGAAGTCAATTTTATACCAGAAACACCACGGATGAAATCGTCACTTCGATGGAATATCGTAATTTCTCACAGGATGACATGGAGGGGAATTTAACCTATATTTGTGATTTATTGAAGATCCACCCCTTACTTGATCAAGATATTTTCAAACTATCCAGTGGGGAAAAGCAAAAAATAGCCATTGCCTCTGCTTGTGTCACAAAACCAAAAATTTTAGTTTTAGATGAACCGTCTGCAAATTTAGATGGAGTGGGTACCAAACAATTAACTGATTTACTTCAAAAACTCAAGGAACAAGGGGTCACAATCGTGGTATCCGAGCACCGTTTGCAGTATTTACAAGGGCTTTTCGATCGTATGATTGTGATGGATCAGGGGAAAATCAAGTGTAGTTACACTAGAGCGCAAGCAGAGCAATTAAGTGATGAAACGCTAGTCGAAATGGGTCTGCGACTGCTAAATACCCCTGATAATATGAAGTCCTCAGCAAAACACCAAGAAGAAATCTGTTTCGATATCAAGGAGCTCTCTTTTTTACGCAAGAAAACTGAAATTCTAACAGAACTTTCTGTAAAAATCCCAAAAGGGAAAATCACTGTGGTGACAGGAGAAAATGGTTCTGGTAAAACAACGTTATGCAAAATCCTATGTGGTTTACTAAAAGAAAATAACGGCAAAATCCTGTGGGGACATGAGGTTTTCCCTAAAAAACAGAGAATAAAACAGTGTTTTTTTGTGGGACAAGATGCAGACTATCAACTTTTTTGTCCCACAGTTTGGGAAGAAGTTGGGTTGAACTTAAAAAAGACCGAAGATCTACAAACTGCTAACACAGAAATTTTAGATAAACTTCATTTATTAGAATATAAGGACAGACACCCTGTTTCGCTCTCAGGAGGACAAAAACAGCGTGTACTACTGGCAACCTCCTTACTTAGGGAACGAAAAATTCTAATTTTAGATGAACCGACCAGTGGATTAGACGGAAACCACATGAGAATCATTGCGAAAATTTTACAAGACTTTGCACAAAAACATCAAATTACCATTCTTGTCATTACTCATGATATCGAGTTTGGGAATTTGATTGCAGACTCTGTTCTAACCTTGAAAAAAGGAGATTGAATTTGCGTTTCTCGAGTTTTACCAAGTGTTTGAGGGGCTTGCTTACAATCTGCGACACCGTTTTTGATGGATTGAGGGAGGACTGCGCATTTTGTAGTACTAGTTTCATATCGCAGCACAGGTTCTTTTTACGGATTTTATCCTAGATATTCTCCTGTATCTGTGGGAAGAATCCCCGATTAAATGCGTGAGAGGGCGTTTTTTAGCAATTAGGATTATTATGAAACATCGAGAATAGGGATGTCCTTTGTGAACATTGCAGATAGTTCTGATGGGATAGCTTGTGTTTCAATCCTTTATATCTTAGAATATATCATATTCGAACACAACATCATCAAGATGATTTCATGCCACAATTAATTTTCAAAGGACTTGCCGAAAACCAAGTTTAAACCAATAGCCAAAATCTTGCCTCCCAACTTTCAACCCTCATAAACACCCCAGAAGATTGGTCATATTCGAATATTCTCTCGTCATTTCGTGCGTTTCAGAAATAAAAGTCCAGTAAACCTGTTGGTTTACTGGACTTTTTGACGATCTAACAACTTACTCAAAGATAATTTGTGTAATAGTGATATTGTCATATACGAAATTTAAAAAGGAATTGAAATTTGCTATATTTATCTCAACACGTGTCTGAAATCATCATTGTAAGCGATGGCTACTCTACAAGATGAGAGTGGCTAGATAAGTGAAAGGGAAGACAAAAAACAGGGCGGGCACCATGTCAATTAAAGGTAAGGAGTGCACTTTTATCATTTTCAATCCCGCGAACAAGGTTAATATTCCACCACAAGCCGAAATATTGGAAAAAACCGTCTCTGTGAAAGAGGATAATCATTTGAAAAATTGGAATGATAACGGCACGCTTTCCTAGGATACTACCAAAGACAACAGCTGTGAAAAAATCTAGGACACTTTTCGTCTGTAACAGCTGATAATCTCCTGAAATGCTTTCTATCAAAACGGCATACCATCCAAAACCACTAATGGCAAATAAGGCTGAAACGGTAACAAATAAATCGATATCCATCTCTTGTCTTTGAGGGATTTTCTTTAAAATGGTTAGAAATAGATTGCGCACTCTTTGCTCTATATGAAAGATTTGACCTAAAAAGAAGCCAACTAAAATAGAGCGTACCACAACAGTCATATCACTTGCGAGAATGATAGAATTGACTGCAATACCTATGACACAAACCCCAAAAATGGTGGGTAAATTATCGAGTATACTTTTCTGAATATATTTTCCTACTTGACTGCCAATTAAGATTCCAAAGAATACGTAGGAATGGTGATATAACCACGCTCGATCTCGAAGGGGGTTTTAATCATCTTCTTTTCGTCGCCTTTTTCGTAGAAACTTGGGAATTCTTGAATGCAGACGTTAGGCACTGCAGCCACCAATTGCAAGCAAGCTGCCGTGGAAACTGGTCCTAGTGGATTATGAGGCACGATATCGACATAGTGACTTTCGGCTAAGGCTGCCACTTTTTTGCATGGGGTGAGACCTCCTAGTGCGCACACATCAGGGCGAACATAGCGTGCGCCTTGACGCATCAAGAGATCTTGGAACTCTTGAATATTGATGAAACGCTCGCCAGTTGCGACAGGTATCGTTGTCTTGCGTGCA
>JAWXUK010000076.1:0-8374 GCA_044432785.1 Eubacteriales bacterium
TATCGTGGTAATAGGAAGAACCTCTACGATGTTGGGGTCCTCTTCATTTCCACCGAGGGCAAGTCGGATACGGCTTTGCACGATGGCACGTTCTTTATAGATACAGCACCGAATGTTAGATCTGTTTCCTGGACTGACCTTTTCAGCGATGTCTAGCATATTGGTTCCACTGTTTAGTTGATTCTCCCAAGCGAGTTTAGCCACCTCGGTTAGGACGGTTGTTTTAATTTCTTGGATTCTGGTTTCGAATACCGGCATGGTTCTTCCTCCACGTTCTTGTCATTATGCAAATGGCTACTTCTTGGATAGCCTACTCTATTTTACCCTACCTAAGGCTTTGTGTCAATGGGAAATCTAGCTCTTTTTCCAGTCTTTCACAGGATGTTTTTGAACCTTTCTCACAAATAAAATCCATTTCCCCCCTTGACAAACCACGTCAAATAGGCTAGACTGTATCTATATCAAATGCGATGATAAGGACGGCTTGCCCTACCCTATTACTCAGAGAGTTTCCCATTTTGCTGCGAGGGAGATGTAATGGTCGGCAAGGTATCACCTTGGAGCTAAAAATCTGAACCATTGTAGTAAGTTTTTTCGTTTTGCCCACGTTATCGGGCTTTTTAAGTGGTGTTCTCGTGTGGGAACACAATGAGAGTGGTACCGCAGAGGAATTTCCCTTTGTCTCTTTTTTCGGAAAGAGCAAAGGTTTTTTTATTTTTAGGAGGATATTATGGATTATAACAAAACTGTCAATCTGCCCCAAACCGACTTCCCTATGAGAGCCGGACTTCCCAACCGTGAGCCCACCATGCTAGAGGGTTGGAATTCCTTAGATCTCTATCACGAACTACTCGAGAAGAACAAGGATTTCCCTCGTTTTTCTCTTCACGATGGACCTCCATTCTCGAATGGTGATCTGCACATGGGTCACGCACTCAACAAATCCATCAAGGATTTTATCATTCGCAGCAAGGCGATGAACGGGTTCTACACCCCCTATCTCCCCGGCTGGGATAACCACGGTATGCCCATCGAGTCTGCTATCATCAAGAAAAACAAGCTCAAGCATAAAGAGATGTCGGTCTCGGATTTCCGTACTGCTTGTCACCAATTTGCTGACGATTTTATCGATCGTCAACGGACAAGTTTCCGTCGCCTTGGCGTGGTTGGAGAGTGGGACACCCCCTACAAAACCATGAACCCCTCCTTCGAAGGGGAAGAGGTGCGTATCTTTGGTAAAATGTACGAAAAAGGGTACATCTACAAGGGGCTAAAGCCTGTCTACTGGTGCCCTAACGATGAAACTGCCCTTGCAGAAGCCGAAATCGAGTATAGCGATGCCCCCTGCACCACGGTATATGTGAAGTTTAAAGTTGTAAACGACCAAGGAAAACTGGGACAATATTCAAACCTATCCAACACCTCGGTCATCATCTGGACCACCACCCCTTGGACCCTTCCTGGCAACCTTGCCATTGCTGTCCACCCTCGTGAGAGCTATGCCCTTGTCTCTACTGACAAAGGGGAGTTCATCATCGCAGAAGCGCTCATCGAAAAGACCATGAAAGAGGGGGGCATCGAAGAGTTTAAGACCATCACCACCTTCCCAGGAAAAGACCTCGAAATGATGGAGACCCAACACCCCTTCTTAGATCGCAAGTCGGTCGTGGTGAATGCAGACTACGTTACCATGGATAGTGGTACTGGTTGCGTTCACACTGCCCCTGGCTTTGGTGCAGACGATTACCAAACCTGCCTAAAATACGGGATCGACCTCATTGTTCCTGTGGATGATCGTGGAATCCAAACAGCCGATGCTGGCAAATTTGCTGGCATGTATTATGAAAAATCCAACGGTGCCATTATCGAGGATTTAGAGCAAACTGGGGCACTCTTTGCCAAAGAGGACATCGTCCACAGCTATCCTCACTGCTGGCGCTGCAAAAATCCCATCATCTTCCGTGCCACACCACAATGGTTCTGCTCGGTAGAGTCCTTCAAAGAGGATGCTGTTCGTGCCTGTGAAGAGGTGAGATGGCTCCCTTCCTGGGGAAAAGAGCGCATGACCTCTATGATTCGTGAGCGCAACGACTGGTGTATTAGCCGTCAACGTCGTTGGGGACTTCCTATCCCTGTCTTCTATTGCGAAGACTGCAACAAACCTGTCTGCACCCCTGAGACCATCGAGTCTGTCGCCACACTCTTCTCAGAAAAGGGTTCTAACATCTGGTATGACGGCGAGGTTTCCGACCTTATCCCTGCTGGTACCACCTGTCCTCACTGTGGTGGCACCCACCTCTATAAAGAGGAAGATACCTTGGATTGTTGGTTTGATTCTGGTTCCACCCACATGGCTTCGATGGAGCTGACACAAGGGTTCTGGCCTGCTGATTTGTATCTGGAAGGTGCCGACCAATATCGTGGTTGGTTCCAATCCTCTCTGCTCACCTCTATTGCAGCTCGTGACGACAAAAAAGCCCCTTATAAAGAGTGTCTCACCCACGGTTGGACGGTGGACGGCGAGGGACGTGCCATGCACAAATCCCTCGGAAATGGGGTGGACCCTGCCACCATCGTCAAGCAATATGGCGCTGATTTGATCCGTCTGTGGGCTGGTTCTGCCGATTATCGTGTGGATGTGCGCTGTTCTGATGCGATTTTCAAGCAACTCTCTCAAACCTACCTCAAATTCCGTAACACTGCACGTTACTGCTTGGGGAACCTCGACGGGTTCGACCCCAATCAACTGACAAACCCCGAAGAGATGGACGTGCTTGATCTGTGGGCGCTCTCTCGCCTCAATGTCCTCATCGAGAAGTGCGAGAAGGCTTATAACGACTACGAATTCCACGTGATTTCCCACTCCATCAACGATTTCTGCGTGGTGGAACTCTCCTCCTTCTATCTCGATATCATCAAGGATCGACTCTACTGCGAGGAAAAGGACGGCAATCTGCGTCGCTCGGCGCAAACCGCACTCTACCTCATTTTAGATACTCTGACCAAGCTGTTTGCCCCCATTCTTGCCTTCACTTGCGACGAGATTTGGCTTGCCATGCCTCACGAGGATGGAGATGACCCTCGCAATGTCCTCCTCAATCAACGCAATGCGCCCTTCCCTGAATATGCGCTCTCGGCTGAGCAAGCCGAGCAATTTGCAAACCTCATCAATCTGCGCTCCGATGTCAACCAAGTGCTCGAAACGGCACGCAAGGAGAAAACCATCGGTAAAGCACTGGAAGCACAGGTGACACTCATTACAACCGATGAGAAAACTGCTTCCATGCTAAATTCCCTCAAATCTTTCCCACTTCACGATTATTTCATCGTTTCTAAGGTGACCATCGTGACCGATTCCACCGAGGATAAGCAATCTGGTGTTGCCGGTGTGAACTTCCCTGCACTCTTTATCTCTGCCTCCCCTGCCGAGGACGAGAAATGCGAGCGCTGCTGGAAACACGATAGCGCTGTGGGTAGCGATACCACGCACCCCACACTCTGTCCCCGTTGCGTCGCCGTGGTCTCCTCATAATTTGCAAAGGGCTGTGACACACCACCGTCGTCACAGCCCTTTTTTCAAAAAGAAAATCCCCCTCCGAAGGGAGGGAGATTTGATACTCGCTATAGTATATGTTCATATCGGAAGTAGATGGAACCTCCGACCTGCTCTTTGGTTTTGTTGTAAGCGATTTGACGGTCGATCTCTCCCTCGGTGAAGGCGCCACTGCTCTGGCGATAACTTGCCTGTCCGATGTAAAGATCCACACCTGTCCCCTCTGCCACATCGCACCACCAATCCACTAACGTGATGTATTCTGCAATTTCAAAGCCAATTTGCCAATAAATTTGTGGAGCAATATAGTCGATGATCCCATCGTAGACCCACTGACGGGTATCGGCATAGTGGAGGAAATAGGTCTGACCTCCGTTTGTCTGGCTTCCCCCCTCCATGGACGAGGCATTTGCCCAAATTCCGGCTGGACTGATCCCGAAAATGGCTGTATCACTGGTCTCGTGCACCAAATCATACACTGCGCTGACTAGATTTGTGACGTTGTTGCGACGGAATGCATCGAGGCTCATGCCATTGCCATATTTCTCGTAGCTACTGGCATCATCAAATGTATTCGAGGGGTAGAAATAGTCGTCGAAATGGATGCCATCCACCTCATAATTCACTAAAATTTCGGAAATGCCATCCAAAATAATCTCTTGCACCTCTGGAAGGGCTGGATCGAAGTATAAACTACCTTCGCACTCCACCACAAGCTCTGGATGTTGCAAAGCGATATGGTCTGGAGCAAGGACGTCGGTTTCACTACGTGTGACACGGTAAGGGTTGATCCATGCGTGGAGCTCGATCCCTCTCTCGTGGCAGAGCTCTATGAGATATTCCAAGACGTCGAAGGGTGGCTCTACCGTCTGATCTCCTGTTAAGTAAAAGGAAGGAGGGAAGATATCTGAGGCATAGAAGGCATCCGACTGTGGGCGCACCTGAAAATAGAGATGGGTGATCTCTCGCTCGGCGAGGTTATCTGCTATCGTGATCATCTCGCTACGAAGCGCCCCCTCGGTGAGGGTTCTGCTCGATGGAAAGTCGAGGTTGAATACCGTGGTAAGCCATACGCCGTGGATGTAATCGGGGGCTTCTTGTGGGACTGTCACCTCGGGGAGGGTAACCTCTGGGGTGGACTCGGGTGGCAGAATATTATCAGGGGAAAAGTTGCCGATCGTGGTGGCAAGCATGGTTGCCAGTGCAAAACCTGTGAATAATTTCATATACGTTACCTTTTGTTTCATTTTATTACCTTCCTAGAAAGGGGAAAGCTATGCAATTTCAAGAATTAGGGCTCACCCAACCGTTACTCGGTGGGTTGTCCCAGTATCCCTCTGCCACTCCCGTGCAAGAGGGGGTGATCCCTCCGATGCTTGCCGGGAAAGACGTGATTGCCCAGTGGCAAACCGGTTCGGGAAAAACCCTCGCCTATCTCCTCCCTCTGTATCAGCGACAAGAAGCCGTGATCCCTAAGGGAGCGCAGGCAATTATTTTAGTGCCCACTCGGGAACTTGCCATGCAAATTCACCACGAAGTGCAACGGCTTAGCCGTGAGAGTGGGATAGGGCTTCAATCGGTGGTTCTCTTTGGCAATGTGAATATCAACACCCAAATTGAGCGACTCAAAGAGAAACCTCAAATCATCATCGGGACCTGTGAGCGTGTGCTCGCCCTCATTCAAAAGAAGAAGATCGCAGCACACACCGTCAAGACATTTCTCGTAGATGAAGCAGACAAGCTCCTTGATAAGCAGTCGATCTCTGCCCTCAAAGCAGTGCGCAAAACCTGCATGAAGGACACCCAAACCGTGATGGTTTCTGCCACCTTTGCCCCCGAAGAGATGGAGGCAGCCCTAAAGATGACCCATGATCCTGTGGTGCTTCGCTCGTCTGAGAGCGAGATTCCACCCACCATCACCCATCAATTTTTGGTGTGTGATAAGCGAGATAAACTGGATAATTTGCGCCGTCTTATTCGGATTATGGAGCCACCTAAGAGCATGATCTTCATCAACGATTTAGAGCAGATCAATCTCGCTGTGCAGAAACTACAATACCACGAGGTGCCGTGCGACTGCATTCACAGTGATAGCTCGAAGGAGGAGCGCCGTCGCCATCTCACCGACTTTAAGGAAGGGAAACTGCAACACCTCGTCACCACCGATTTAGGGGCGAGGGGGCTTCACATCGACGATGTGCCACTGATCTTTCATGTGGATATTGCCGAATCCCCCACCGATTATCTCCACCGAGCCGGACGAACCGGTCGAAGTGGAAAAGACGGGCTCTCCATCTGCTTCATTTCTCCTCATGAGGAGGTCTTTTTGAAGAAGTATCGTAGTAAACTAGGGGTACAGTTTGAAGAGATCGCCACCCGTGAAGGGGAAATTTACAAGAAATAATCCGACGTCCTATCGAAAAAGGAAAACCCTTTTCTGCCTAGTTGCAATGTCCTCCGTTTCATACGGAGGACATTTTTTTGTTAATCAATGGATTTTTCCTTCGCATAGGCTGCGCCAATTAGCATGACCACACCGAATACCATAAGGTAATATAGCGTGCTAACCCCATAGGACATAATTCCAGCAAAGACCATAAAAGCAGAGCCCAAAATGCCAAGACCAGGGAAAACATAGCGCTTTAGGGTGGATTCTCCCTCCCCTTTTTTCATGAACATCAGAAAAACAGGGATATAGAAGGCATAGAGGGTGATGATGGGAATTTCAGAGGAATCGAAGTTGAAGGGGCCGAGTTCTTGCATCAAGGTACCGAAATAGAAGTAGACCGACCACAATGTCGCAAAGAGGAGCCCTGCTGCAGCTGCGTTGTTTGGCATATTGGTATAGCCATCGAGTTGTGCCAGCATTTTAGGGGCAGGACCTCGACCACGTTGCGCCATGCCGTAAAATCCACGAGCGCAACCCATCATCAATCCGTTACAAGTACCAAGACACGAGAGCACCACAAAGACAAAGAGCAAGATCGCAGCAGCATCTCCAAATAGGTTGACATAGGCAATGATGGTTCCATCCTGTCCACTTTCCATGAGCACAGAGTTAGGGACAGCCCCAGCCATACCTGTATAAAATAGCAGATAGATCAGCCCCACACTACCCACACCAAGCACCAAAGCGATGGGCATATTGCGTTTGGCATCCTTGAGTTCTCCACTGATTGTGGTGGCGATGATCCACCCTTCGTAAGCGAAGGAGGTGGCTGCGAGTGCCGTAAAGAGAGGGGATTTGACCGTGACATCTGCACTTACCACCGAGAAGTTTTCTGCCAAAAGTCCGTTGGATAATCCGACAAAGGTGCCCACCACTGCAAGGAGCAAAATGGGAATTAACTTGATGATGGTGAGCGAGATTTGCAGTTTCCCCGCCAAGAGAGGTGCCACTGCGTTGATGAAAAAGATGGTAATGAGGTAGAGCATGGTGATGGTCATGCACTCCCCTCCTACGATGTCGTAGTTTAGCAAAACGCAGGTGTAACGAGCCGAAACCCACGCCAAACACCCTGTGAGACAGGGGTAATAGATGGTACTCATAAACCATCCCAAATAATAGGCATAGTCCTTGCCTACTGTGGCTGTGGCATAGTCGATGACGCCACTTGCGCTGTCGAAGTGTGCTGCCATGACTGCAAAGGCACACGCACACGAGACAGCAATGAGTGCACCAAGCACCCAAGCCAGGATTCCGATTTGCAGGTTTCCACCTGTTGCGAGCAGAATTTTTTCTGCCTTGAAAAAGATTCCACTACCGATTACAATCCCCACAACCATTGCGACTGCAGTGGGGAGACCATATTTCTCCTTTAGTTCGTCCTTCATGATAAACCCTCCTTAGAAAAAATTAAATACAGCACATTGTATCATAAAATGGTAAATTTGACAAGGGGAAACCCGAAAAATCTCGAGTAACCTTTTAAATTCCCTTCGCATAGACTACTACACCGAACCATATTGCGAGAGGAGCCATTCATGAACCTATTTGAATTATCAACCAAGAAACCACTTCCCATCCACGAGGGTTCCATCCACCACGTCGCATTTGATGGATGTTTTCACTATTTTCCCATCCTATGTCAAGAAAAGATCCTCAAAACACGAGGGGACTTCACCCCTATAGAAGCGATTTTCACCAAAAGAGATTACCACTGTCTCTGTTATGATAGCACCTCCGAATGTTTTTGGGGGACAATAAAAACCGATCATACCCGTATTTTTCAGCTCGATGCACGGTTTAACGAGGTGGATTGCATCTCTCTCGAAGGGTTTGACCTTGGGCTGATTACCTCGCTAAGCCATCAAGTATGCGAGGATGGTCTGGTCATCGGTTTTTCTGGTGGAATCGTTGTCTACCATAAAGAAAGTGGCACCACCACTTCCCTCCCCTCTCTGCAAGGGATGGTAACCTGTGTGGTGGCGATCTGCCCTGCCTATTTGGTGGTGACACGCATTGGATCTGCGCAGACCATTCACACCCTCTGGCAGGATGGCACCTCCCTCAAAGAACAAACATTGACCGACTCCCCTGCCATCCTCGATCTGATCTTCAATCCGTGCAGTGGCTCCCTCAAGGTGGATAAATTGGAGTTCTTTTTGCGCAATCAACGATGCTATCCACACCTTTGTGAGCTCCCTGTCACCTCGCACGATTTGGGATTCACCCCCTGTCTTTGCAACAAGAAACTCTGCTCCTGTTGTGGTGGGGGTGCCTCGGTGAACGATGTGCTCGAATCTGTGGCACTGGTAGAGGCAGCACTCTCGCATATTCTAAACGCTGAAGGAGAAAAACTACAAAAAATCATCGCCGTC
>JAWXUK010000077.1:0-8358 GCA_044432785.1 Eubacteriales bacterium
TCCGATCTGCACGATCCGTTGGGATGCCATCAGTGCTGTGTGTGGGTCATGGGTCACGATAATGAGGAGTTTTTCCTTTTGAAGGAGAGCCTGAAACCCTTTTACCTTATCGATTCCTGCATTTTCAATCTCGTCAATTAAAACAATGGGGCTATCACAAATCAGAGCAATATCTGCAATCATCAGACCTCTTGTTTGTCCTCCACTGAGTAAATTAAGGTGCATCTCTGGGGTGATTTCCTCTAATGCGATGGTATTTGCTAGGGATATCACCTCTTCCACCGGCACTTTTCGTCCACGACAGCGATTATGCAGTGAAATAAAATCAGCCACAGTGGTATCGAGCATAAATCTCATAGATTGTCCTAAATGTGCGAGCAGATTCTCTCCTTGCAGATCTTGACCCTCAGCATTTCTTAGAATAACGGTGCGTTTTGAGATCGAGTTTCCACGAACTAACTGCTCGATATCTTGAATAAGACGACTTTTTCCTGCCCCTGTGTTTCCTACGACTGCCAAAAGCGTACCACTTTCAAGGAAAATTTCTTCGAAAGACTCGGGCTGACCATGCTTATTTTGACCTGCTTTGATGGTGATACTATACATGTGCCACCTCCTCAAAGACGATTTTTCCAACAACTCCTTGCTGATAAGCGCTCCCCACACGACATTCCCCCACGCAATAGGAGCACACCCCCATGGGCATGGTGTGACGGAGGGTATCCTCTTCGATAGAGCTTGGGAGCACTTGTTCCCCAAGGTAGGAAACAAGTGGCTCAGCGCCATATCCTGCCAAGGTATCCACAGGAAATAGCTTCGCTTTGGGGTTTAGTTCTTTTAACTTCCACAGCAAAATCTCTCGCTCTGCTTGGGACACCATATCAATCTTTGTCACCACGATAAAATCGGCATGGAGTAGCATAGGACCTAAACTTTGAGGAGCTTGGGTACTTGTGGTGCAATCCACGATACAACCAGCGCACATATCCTTTGTGGCAGGGGAACAACGGTGGCACAGCCCTGCAGTTTCGATAAAGAGGGTATCTCCATGTTGGTGGCACCAAGTGAAGAGCTCAGGTAGGTTCGAAACCAGAAAATGATCCGGACAGATATCCCCACTCACCCCCAGAACATAAGGGGTTTCACCATAGGGGGAGAGGGAATCCTCACCATGAGCATAACAGTCGATTTTGCAGATACAGGGGGTTGCCCCTTGCGAGGTCAGACCAGGTAGAATCATGCGTAATACTGCAGTTTTCCCCACAGCAGATGACCCTGATAATAGTATCATACGGCTTGGCATTATATCTCCTCCTCTTTTTTGTCTTTATCAGGGTATCGAAAAAAGTCGGAACTGTCAGTCTCATTTGAGATGAATTTGAAAAAAACTGCTTGCTATTTTTCAAAACCCTGTTATAATAATGTTTGGATGAACTAACTTTTGACCGATCGAAAGGGCTGGGAATTTGGTCAGAGGATTCACTTTTAGTACAGAAGAAGGGGGAGAGTCCATGACACTGCAGATAGAAAAATTAGTCGATACCGTCCTCGAATCCACTTTTTTGTTTCAAGGGATGAGGACACCTCACCACCTTATTTCTTGCTATTCTGTGGACAAAGGTGCCTGCGTGACCCACGTCAATGGGACTGGAATCGTGTGCGTCCTCAAGGGACAGGTGGATATTTACACCATTGCACGAGATGGCAACCACGTTCTCCTCTCTTCATCGAAAAAAGGGGATTTTTTTGGGGTGTCCAACCTCTTTTACTCTCAAGATCTGCAAACACGCTTGATGGCGAAAACCACCACCCAACTGGTCCATATTCCGAAGGAGGTTTTCATCCAGATGATGGGGGAAAATCCTGAATTGGCCATCCGATATGGGGTGCTTTGCAACCAGAAAATCCAGTTTTTGCTCGATAGAATCGCACATCTCACCATACAATCAGCAAAGCAAAAATTGGGGCTCTACCTCCTCGATACCAGTACAAAAAAACAACCCACAACCCTAGAATCCCGTGAAAAATTAGCTAGCTATCTGGGAGTGAGCCGTGCCTCCCTCTTCCGAGAGCTATCCTTCTTCAAAAAAGAGGGGATCATCCAACTATCAGGAAGCAGTCTCACCGTGCTTGATACTGTCCGACTGAAGCAATATTGTCTATAATTAAAGGAGTTTCTCATGAAAAAAACAACAATCTTATCCTCGCTGCTCGCACTCGCTCTGCTCACTGCCTGTAGCAGTGACCCCGCACCAACCACCACAACCCCTGATACCCCACCCACCACCAGCGTCACACCTGCTCCCACCCCTGACCCAGTTGATGTGCCAGAAGCCGATCCTGTGGATGTCACTGTTCTTGGTATGTCTGGTCCCACTGCAATGGGCATGGTTCACATGATGAACGAAGTGGACTCTGGTAATTTGACCAGCAACAACTACGATTTCTCCATCGTGACTGCAATTGATGAGGTAACCCCTCAAATCGTCAGTGGTGGGGCTGGGATTGCAGCTGTTCCTGCAAATGTCGCATCTGTGCTCTATAACAATACAGAGGGTGGCATCCAAGTGCTCGCAATCAACACCTTAGGAGTGCTCTATATCGTCGAGAGTGGCGATACCGTGACCTCCATCCAAGATTTAGAGGGAAAAACCATCTTTGCAGCCGGAAAAGGTGGCACCCCTGAATATGCCATCAACTACATTCTCGAGGCAAACGGTCTAACCGATTCTGTCACCATCGAGTGGAAAACCGAGCAAGCCGAAGTGGTTGCTGCCCTTGCTGCCACCGAAGGTGCCATCGGAATGCTTCCACAACCCTTTGCAACTACGGCACAAATGAGCAACGAGTCCATCCGTGTGGCGTTGGATTTAACCGAAGAGTGGAATGCCACCGATAGCGAAGGAATGCTGGTCACCGGTGTTGTGGTAGCAAACTCTGCTTTTGCTGCTGAAAACCCAGATGCGATTGCAGATTTCCTCAAAAACTACGAGACTTCGGTCAATTTCGTCAACGATAATCTCGAAGAGGGTGCTGCACTTGTGGGGCAATATGGAATCGTCCCCGAAGCCGTGGCACTGGCAGCCCTTCCATACTGTAGCATCACTTATATCGACGGAGCCGAGATGGAAACTGCTCTGACTGGCTACCTCGCCGAGCTTTTTGCGCAAAATCCTGCTTCCATCGGTGGAGCAATGCCAGAAGCTGATTTCTTCTATGGCAACTAAAAAAATACCACTGTGGGTGATTGTCTTTTGGCTTGGGGTGTGGCAGATTGGAAGTCTCGTCGTGGGATATTCCATTTTGCTCCCCTCGCCATGGCTCACCCTCGAGAAGTTGTGGGCCTTGTTGGGGCAGAGTTTTTTCTGGCTCTCCATTTCTAACACACTTTTGAGTATTACATTGGGATTTTTGTCCGCAACCGTCACTGGTGTGATGGTTGCGGTTCTGTCCTATCATCATAAAGGGGTGCGTGATCTGGTCAGCCCCATTATGCTCATTTCAAAATCCGTCCCTGTGGCTTCCTTTATTATACTGATTTTGATTTGGTTCTCATCCTCCCATTTATCGGTCATTATCTCGTTTATTATGGTCCTACCCATTATTTATACTAATGTTCTCACGGCTTTGGGGCAACTGGATTCTGGGCTCATCGAACTCTCGCAGGTCTTTGAATTCACCCCCTACGCTAAGCTGCGCTATGTCACCCTTCCTCAGGTACTCCCCTATTTACGGTCGGGCTGTTTGGTGAGTTTGGGACTTAGTTTTAAGGCTGGTATCGCTGCAGAACTGATCGGAATGCCCAAAAATTCCATCGGAGAGCATCTATTTTCTGCGAAACTCTACCTCGATACCCCGAACCTCTTTGCTTGGACAGTGGCAATCGTGATCCTTAGTTTTTGCTATGAAAAACTATTCTCCTTTGTCATTTCATGGGTGTGCAGAAAACTAGAGATAGTGAGGTGGACAACATGATCACACTGGAAAATATCTGTAAAAGTTATCAAAATCAGCCCATTTTCACAAATTTCAACTGCACCATTTCCGAGGGTGTCACCACCTGTATTTTGGGTCCTTCAGGGAAAGGGAAAACAACCCTTTTTCGGATGTTGATGGAACTAGAAGCCCCTGATTCTGGTACCATTTCTGGACTGGACCGACTGCGAAAAAGCGTGGTATTTCAAGAGGATCGCCTCTGCGAAAATCTAAAAATCCACGCCAATATTTTGCTCCCACATATCAAAAAAGAGAGTGCTATCACCCTCACGCAAATTGATGCAGCTTTAGCAGAATTAGAACTTTCTGGACATGAGAACAAACTGGTCTGCGAGCTATCAGGAGGGATGAAACGACGTGTGGCAATTTTGCGAGCCCTCTTTGCCTCCTATGATATTTTGTTCTTGGATGAACCTTTTAAGGGATTAGACGACCAAACCAAGGAAAAAACGATGGATTATTTCAAAAAAAGCACGCAAGGAAAAACAGTCTTGTGGATCACCCACGACGAGGGTGAAGTGGATTATCTAAAGCCTGAAAACCTGCTCTCCCTGTGAGTGAAATCAGATAGGATGCTCTGCCAGATTTGGAAGAATCGCTTGACAAATAACGTTAGTTAAGGTATACTGACCTAGTACCCAAGATCAAATATCAAGAAAAAGGAACCATCAAAATGAAAAAGAACAAATTGCATCTCGCACCTTATCTCCTCGCCCTCTCCCTGCTCTTAACCAGTTGCTCGAGCGATAGTGGCACAACTCCCTCAGATAGCACCCCCACAACAACTCCAGAAACAACACAAACCGACGACGTCGTTGTCACCCCTGTCGCATCCTTCCCTGTCACCTTCACAGATCAAGGTGGTCACGATGTCACCATCGAGGAAGCCCCTCTGAATATCGCAATGGCAGGATTGCCACCCTTCTCCTCATTTTTCATCCAATTTACAGGGAATACCGACCTTATTGCCTGTATGCCAGGGGGATCTTTGACCTATCCTGATTGGATCGAGCGTGTTTTCCCTGATTACAGCAACATTCACCTCGAAGGCATGGGCCCTAACTACGAGGTGGAAGCCATCCTCGCTCTTGAGCCTGATTTGATCATCTGCACCACAGGAATGGAAGAAAATTATCAAATTTTCCGTGAAACAGGGATTCCAACCGTCGGATTATCCTCCACTGCCGACGGAATTGTCACAGTTTCCACCGCAAATGGTTGGATTACCCTTCTGGGAGATATTTTCGGCGAAACCGAAAAAGCAGCAGCCATCGTGGAAAACAACAACAGACTGCTCGCTTTGGTGGAAGAGCACTCTGGCGCAGTCGAGACCCAACTCTCTGGCATAATGCTCCCTGATTATTCCGAAAACATCATCGAAATTTCCAACAATGATTACTATGGTGGTTATTGGCTCGCCACTTCTGGCATGGATAACGTGGCAAAAGATGTGGTGGGTTGGGAAACCAACATGGAAGAAGTGATCGCATTTGACCCTGAAGTCATCTACTTATCTGCTTTTTCTGCCTACGAACCCTCGGATTTGCTCAACGATACTGCCGTGGCGGGACATAGTTGGTCTGCCACAACGGCTGGTCAAAATGGTGCCATTTACAAATTCCCTGTGGGACTTTTCAACTGGTACGCCCTCTCTCCTGATGCGGCAATTTCGATGCTGTGGATTGCAAGCAACGCCTATCCCGAGCAATTTGCAGATGTCGATTTGAACGCAGAAATCAAAACCCATTACAGCTTGTTCGGTATTGATTTGACCGATGCTGAGGTGGAAAACCTCTTGGAACAACGTTAATATGGAGCGACAAGGACGAAAAAAGTTTCTGAAATATCTGCCTTTTTTCATTGTCTTGCCAATCATAACGGCTATTTTGTGTATCGGAGTGGGGAAGTTCCCCATTTCGGTACACAATGTGCTTTTAGCCGTCATTCAAGGGGCGACAGGACAAGATATGGGTGTGAGCGCTGCAGAATATTCCGTCGTGGTCAATCTGCGTCTACCACGCGTCCTACTTGCGATTTTAGCCGGGGCATCCCTTACCTCGGCTGGTTGCGCTTTTCAGGCAGTATTTTCCAATCCCTTGGCAGCACCTGATACCTTAGGGGTAAGTGCCGGGGCTGGATTTGGTGCATGTTTGGGCTTGTTATTGGATTTACCCTCACTTACCACGCAAAGTTTCGCCTTTATCGGAGGAATCCTAGCTGTTATGCTTACATTTTTAGTGAGTAAAACAGATCACGGTTCTAATCCTGTCACCCTAATTTTAGGTGGTATGGCAATCTCGGCACTTTTTCAGGCTGGGATTTCCATGATACAAATGTTAGCCGATCCGACCGAAACCTTGCCAGAAATCACTTTTTGGCTGATGGGAAGCTTATCTCGAGCAAATTATAGCAGTTTATTGTGGGCAACCCCCTTTTCGTTGATCGGAATCATCACTCTATTGGTACTTCGGTGGCGCTTGAACACCTTATCCCTCGACGAAACCGAAGCCACTTCTTTGGGAATTCCAGTGAAAAAACTCCGTGCTGCCGTGGTGGTTTCGGCAACATTTTGTACTGCAACCACCATTTCACAGTGTGGTATGATCGGTTGGTTGGGTATTTTAGCACCACATGGTGCAAGAATGCTGCTCGGCAATGATAACCGTTATGTACTACCGGCGAGCATTTCCATCGGGATCACCGCCCTCATCGTGATGGACACCCTATCACGTAATTTGGTATCGGGAGTGCTTCCCATCTCTGTATTGACAGCTTTGGTGGGTGCCCCTATCTTCATCATTTTATTGAGAAAGACGGGTGGTTTCCATGTTTGAAGTGAAGAATTTGAGTTTTTCCTATCCAAAATCAACAAACCTACTCGAAAATATCTCTTTTTCCATCGAAACTGGGGAGATCATGGCCATTTTAGGCCCCAACGGAGCTGGTAAAACCACCCTACTAAAATGTATGTTAGGACTCCTTGAAGCAAAGGAGGGCTCTTGTTTGTTGCATGGGGAACCCATTCAAACTTACGGGAAAAATCTGTGGAAGGAAATGGGATATGTCCCACAAGCACGCAATTATCGTTCCACCTTTTCGGTGGAAGATATGGTGCTATTGGGTCGAAATGCACATATAAACGCCACAAAACAGCCCACCAAAGAGGATTATGATCTGGTTGAGGAAAAAATGGATTACCTTGGCATTTTACATTTATGGGGAAAAAACTGCAATGCTATTAGTGGAGGAGAACTGCAAATGGTCCTCCTTGCTCGCACCCTCGCAAGTGAACCAAAATTTCTCATTTTAGACGAACCAGAGTCTAATTTAGACTATTACAACCAGTTAACCGTGTTGGAAAGCATGAAGAAACTCGCAACCGAGGGAATAGCATGCCTATTTAACACCCATTACCCTGACCATGCTCTGCGCATCGCTGATAAATCGTTACTGCTTAAAAAAGGAAAACCAGTTAGTTTTGGCACGAGCCAAGAGGTGATCAACACAGAGAATCTAGCCCACACCTTCGCCGTGAATACCCATATTTCCGATATTACACTTGGCAACGAAGTATTCTCAAGCATTGTGTGTCTAAACAAAGTGGAACATCCCTCCGATAAGGAATAATTCATAAAAATGGCGGTCTGTCGAGTGTTGACAGACCGCTTTTTCGTACTATGATTTCGTCATAATGTAATGACCATTATGGGTGAGAATATCCACTCCACCGTAAAGCCGAGAGAGTGCCTCTCGAAGCTCTTCTGTCGTGGCATTTGCAAATTCGATGTGCTCAATTAGCCGTCCCTCGTATAGAAGTAGGGCACTATTGCAGTAACGTAGGGCAAAATTGGGATCGTGAATACAGATCAGCCCCCCTTTTTTTGCACCCACAATGGTGGATTGAATCATGGATAGAACCTTGTGCTTATTTGTAAAATCTAAGGCAGAATCAGGCTCGTCAAAGATCATCAGAGGGGTGTCCTGCACCAAGGCACGAGCAAGGATCACCAATTGTCGTTGCCCCTCACTCAGCTCAAGATAGCTTCGCTCCGACTGCTCTGCCATGCCAACTTGAGATAGCGCCTCGAGCCCCCGCACCCTCACTTGGTTGCTTGGAGATCCAAAAAACGAGAGCTTCGCAGTATAACCCATCAGCACCACATCCATCACAGAAATAGGCACCTGAAGCGTACAACGTTGGGGGATATAGCTGATATAATGCGCCATTTCTCGCTCGTTCATATCGGTTAAGGGGGCTCCTTCGACGAAGCATTTCCCTCGGTGTGGGGTGAGCCCACAGATCCCCTTAAGCAAGGTGGTCTTCCCAGCTGCATTGGGCCCGAGCAGAGCGCAGAGGGAACC
>JAWXUK010000078.1:0-8329 GCA_044432785.1 Eubacteriales bacterium
GTCCTCTTCCGATCTGCGGGTGATGGGAATCGAACCCACGCGACCAGCTTGGAAGGCTGGAGTTCTACCATTGAACTACACCCGCATACCGCTCTACCTGCGCTGAATTACTTCAGCTTTAATAGGATACCATACCTCACGGAGTTTGTCAACTGTTTTTGTCAAATTTTTTTATTTTTTATTCTAGGACCATAGATTTTCGGGGTAAATCCCCCTTTGTGTCATGCCTTGAATGGCTTCCACTACCGAAGGTCTGTCCTCGAGATAGGTGATTCCGTACCACATATCCTCGGATGAGAGGACCTCTACCTCGGTTTTATCGTCTTGCAGGAGCTGTTCTGTGACGGTTGGGAGATAATACTCGTTTTTGAGGGGGTCTGTCATTTCGTGTAAGAATTTTTCGAATCGAGTCCATGCTTCCTCTAAGTAATGGTTATCGAGTCCCCATAGGTTCATAGAGACTGTTGTCTCAGGGGGGAGGGTGATCCAATCTTTTCCGTCGTTTGGGGTGTAACGTGGGGCATGCTCGCCCTTTTCGATACGGGGGCATTCTTCCACTTTTAGCAGGCGATTGTGCTCATCTACGGTACAGACTCCTCGTGAGACCGTTCCGTGCTCTGTCACGGTATTTTCTAGGCGATAGCCCACCAAACTATGGTGGTATTTTCCATCCTCTCCCTTTTGAGAGGTAGAGAGGTGGTTATATAAAATTTGGAAGGCATCAGCACCATAAAAATCATCGGCATTGATGGTGGCAAATGGACCGTTTATTAATTTTCGTGCTGCGAGTGCGGCATGGGCTGTCCCCCATGGCTTTGTGCGCCCTTCGGGGAGGGTGCACCCTTGTGGGATATCATCGATGGTTTGGTGTGCGTAGGAAATTTTGATCTGTCCTTCGAGTCGTTTCCCAATGGTTTCGCTAAATAGTTCTTCCATTTCGGGTCGGATGACAAAGATGACCTCTTCAAATCCGGCACGTTTGGCATCATACACCGAATAGTCGATGATGAGTTGATTATATTTACTAATTGGCTCGAGCTGCTTGAGGCCACCATAACGGCTTCCCATTCCTGCTGCGAGCACCAATAGAACTGGTTTTTGTTGTTGCATAAAATCTCTCCTAGTCCATTTATACGGCAACCTTTTGCCTAGTCTATCTATTATATAGATTTTCTCTATAAATGTCAACCAATATTCCGATATTCACCAAAAAATTGGCCACAAAAAACCACCGTAATTAAATTACGGTGGTTTGAGATTACCCTTTTTTGGGGGCTACCTTGAAAAATGCCTTAGGATGGTCGCAAACCGGACATTTCATGGGGGCATCGGTTGATTTGTGCTGATGTCCACATTTTTCGCACTGCCAACATACTTCGTTTGGTTTGGTGAATACCTCGTTATCCTTCATGCTCTGCAAGTACTCGAGATAGCGTGCTTCGTGCTGTTTTTCGATGTCCCCTACCAGTTTGAATTTAGCTGCGATCCCATCAAAACCCTCTTCCTTTGCTTCTTTTGCAAAGGTGAGGTACATATCTGACCATTCGTAGTTCTCCCCTTGGGCTGCGTGGTCGAGGTTTGTCTTGGTGTCCTCAATCCCACCTAAGAGCTTGAACCACTCTTTTGCGTGCTGGGTTTCGTTGTCTGCAGTCTCTTGGAAGATATCGCCAATATGCTCGTACCCCTCTTCCCTTGCTTTGGAGGCGAAGTAGGTGTATTTGTTGCGTGCTTGGCTCTCTCCTGCGAATGCTGCCCATAGATTTGCTTCGGTGCGTGACCCTTTTAAGTTTGCCATAATACTCTTCCTTTCATCAATGGATTACTCGGATAGTATTGGCAAATTTTCGGAACTTATACCTTTTTTTAGATTTTTTTCCAAGTGGCGCCCTGTGGGGTGTCCACCACCTCTACTCCCATTTCAAGGAGTTTGGCTCGTATCTGGTCTGCTTTGGCGAAATCCTTTGCTTTTTTTGCTTCGGTACGCTCTTGCACTAGCTTTTCTATCTCGTCGTCCCCTTCCTCGGTGTGAGGTGGGTTTCGTTCTTGTGCTGTTTTGATTAAAGATAGAGAGAGGACTTCATCAAAGGAATTGAGGATTGCTACTTTGGTACCATCGTTTGTTTTGAGCTTTAGGACGTCGTAGAGCATGGTGATTCCCATTGAAGTGCTCAAATCGTGTCCCACCATTTCGATGAATTCTGCTTTTTTCTGGTCGTAGATGGCTTGGTCGATCTGTTTTTCCTCTAAATTGAGCTTGGCAATGCGCTCGATGAGTTTATCGAATGCCACCTTTGCATTATCTAAATTCTCCCACGTGAAGACTAGACCCTTGCGATAGTGGGATTGCAGGCAGAAAAAGCGATAGACCAATGGAGAATATCCCTTTTCTTCTAAAAGGGATACCGTTAAAAATTCGCCCGAGGATTTGGACATTTTTCCACTATTGATATTCAAGTGGTAGACATGCATCCATAAATTGCACCATTCATGCCCTAAATATGCTTCTGACTGGGCGATTTCGTTGGTGTGGTGTGGAAATGCGTTATCAATCCCTCCACAGTGGATATCCACATACTCGCCCAAGTGCTTGATGGCGATTCCTGTGCACTCCATGTGCCATCCTGGGTAGCCCTCGCCCCATGGGGAGTCCCATTTTAGTTCTTGATCATCGAACTTGCTCTTGGTAAACCATAGGACAAAGTCGGCTTTGTGGCGCTTGTTTTCATCCTCTTCCACGCTATCTCGCACACCTATGGCGAGATCTTCTTCGTCATGGTTGTGGAAGACGTGATAGTTCTCAATAGAATTGGTATCGAAATAGATATTGCCCCCTGCGAAGTAAGCATTGCCCTTTTCCATCAACTTTTGAATGATTTCGATATATTCGGGGATACATTGGGTGGCTGGTTCTACTACGTCGGGATATTTGATGTTGAGTTTCGTGCAATCGTCGAAAAATGCGTCGGTATAGAATTTTGCGATATCGAGGACGGTTTTCTTCTCTCGCTTTGCCCCTTTGAGCATCTTGTCTTCCCCTGTGTCGCTATCGGAAGCGAGGTGTCCTACATCGGTGATGTTCATTACTCTCTTTACCTTATATCCACTATAGCGAAGGTATTTTTCGAGCACATCCTCCATGAGGTAGGAGCGCAGATTTCCTATATGGGCATAGTGGTAGACGGTTGGTCCACAGGTATACATTCCCACTTGATCTGGGTTGCGTGGGGTGAATAGTTCTTTTTCGTGGGTGGCGGAGTTGTATAAAAACATGGTATGGTTCCTCATTCTTCCCATTGTATCGTGATGTTATCGGTGCCGTTTTTTTCAAATTCATCCAAGTATTCTTGGATTTTAGCGGTATACTCGAGGTAATTGATGGGGTTGATGGGTTCATAATCCATGTCACGGTGAACCAAGTCCTCGGCTAAGATATTATAAAACATGGTGTCTTCATAGGTGGCGATTACTTGGTGAATCCCACCTTCGACAAAGGCTCGTGACGGACAGGCTCGGTTGCCTTCGAAGTCGACTAGCTCTTCCATGCCCTCGGCAACTGCTTTTTCAAAGATGATTTGCTCTACTTGATCAAATTCTTCGAATCGTTGATCCTCTCGAGTGGAATTTACCACCCAATTCCCAATATATACCAGGTCTACCAGCCGTCGTAGCTGATTTTTGTTCAGGTTTAGCTCCATTGGCTTGTATCCTCCTCATCGGTGTCTTTACTATCATACACCATTCACATTTTCTTGTCAATTATAGAATTATTGTCTTTACAAATTTCCCCACTCAAGATATAATAGAAGGAATGACTATGCAAAAGAGGTATTCCATGAAAGACGTTATTATATCGCTTGAGGGGCTTCAGACCGACCCTCAAGGCGAGGAAGAGCGTATATCGCTCACTACGATTGGCACCCTCTCGCAGGGGGAGGAGGGGCTCTTACTCTGCTATGAAGAGACCATTACAACCGGACTTGAGAACACCACTACCACCTTTATTGTGGAGGAGCACCAGACCACTTTGAAACGTGAGGGTGAGCTCTACTCGCAGATGGTGTTTCAGGCTGGGCGTCGTCATCTCTCCCTTTATAATACACCTTATGGTTCTCTCACCATTACGGTGCATACCCACAAATTAGAGAGTTCACTCTCCTACGATGGAGGACGGCTGGAAATCCACTATGATGTTGAAATCAATCAAGAAATGGTGGGACGTAATATTTTCGACATTTCGGTAAAAGTAAAACAATGAGTTTAGAGGTAACTAATATGACTAATAGTAATATCATACAACTAGCAAAGAAACAGGTAGCAGAACTCACGCAGGCTGCTTATCTCAAGGCATCGGAGGCTGGTGTTCTTCCTTCTGGTCACACTATTTCTGGTGTGGTTGAGATTCCGAAGGATGTCTCGCATGGGGACTTTGCTTCCTCCTTTTCTATGGTGGGCGCAAAGGCGATGGGGATGAACCCTCGTGCTATTGCAACTGCAATCACCGAGCATATCGACCTTGAAGGCTCACTCTTTGCTTTTGTCTCTATCGCTGGGGCTGGTTTTTTGAATTTTACCCTCGCACCAGTTTTTTATGCAATGGTGCTCTCTGCTATGGAGGAAATGGGTGAGGAGTATGGGACTGCTCCCGA
Source organism: Eubacteriales bacterium (assembly GCA_044432785.1). Classification (GTDB taxonomy): domain Bacteria; phylum Bacillota; class Clostridia; order Oscillospirales; family Oscillospiraceae; genus JAWXUK01. The sequence goes on from JAWXUK010000078.1 coordinate 4,647, forward strand.
GAAAAACGGCAAGTCGGTTATGATTGAATTTGTCTCGGCGAATCCTACCGGTCCGATGCACATGGGCAACGCCCGTGGTGGCGTGTTGGGGGATACCCTTGCAAATATCATGGACAAAGCCGGTTGGAGAGCGCATAAAGAGTTCTATGTCAACGATTTTGGTAATCAAATCGAGAAATTTGCCCTCTCTATTGAGGGGCGCTATCGTCAACTTGTTGATAAAACCGATGGTTCTGAGTTCCCTGCTGAGTGCTATCAAGGTGCCGATATTACGGCCCTTGCGCAACTGCTCATCGAGCAAGAAGGGGTGCGACTACTCAACCTCTCTGAGGCGACTCGACGCAAAAAATTTGCAGAATTTGGGCTTGCTATCAATATTCCTAAGATGAAATCTGATTTAGAGCGCTATGGGATCACCTATAATCAATGGTTTTTTGAATCTTCGCTCTACGAATATGCTCGCACTGAGGAGACATTGCTCCTTCTTGATCAAGCTGGGGCTACCTACGAGAAGGAGGGTGCTCTCTGGCTCAAAACGGCTGAACTTCTTGCGAATAAACTGAGAAAAGAAGGGAAAACCGAGGCACAAATCGAGGCTTTGGAGCTTAAAGACGATGTTTTGCGTCGTGCAAACGGCATCTACACCTATTTGACTGGCGATATTGCCTATCATCGTAACAAACTTGGTGTCCGTAATTTTGATCTTGCGATCAACGTCTGGGGGGCTGATCATCACGGTCACGTGGCTCGGATGCAAGTGGCGCTTGATGCCTTAGGGCTCAACGGGTCTGAGCGTTTGGTGGTGGTACTCATGCAACTTGTGAACCTGCTTCAAGACGGGAAACCTGTGCGCATGTCGAAGAGAACCGGCAACGCTATTGCTTTGGGTGACCTTTTAGATGAAATTTCGGTGGATTCGGCTCGCTTCTTCTTTAACAATCGTGTGAGCACCTCTTCTCTTGACTTTGATCTTGATCTGGCTGTGCGACAAGATTCGGAAAATCCTGTCTACTACGTGCAGTATGCGCATGCACGGATCTGCTCGCTCATTGAGCGCATCACTGCAGACGGCATTGCTATCCCTGATGCCTCCTCAATTATGATCTCTTCCATTTTGTCCCCTGAGGAGAGCGCTCTCATCAAAACACTGGCACATTACCCTGAGGAGATCTCCCTCGCCGCTCTTCAGTATGATCCTAGCAGAATTAATCGCTATTTGACCACTTTAGCTGGCGATTTCCATCGTTTTTATACCAATCATCACCTACTTGGTTCGGATCCTGTACTCCTTCAAGCTAGGCTTAAACTGGTGGATTCCACCCGTCAAGTCCTCAAACTTGGGCTTGAGCTCCTCGGTGTGAGTGCTCCTGACCATATGTAGATATAGCCGTTTTCATTTTCGGTCAAATACAATAAACTAAGGTGACCGTAATTTATTTTACGGTCACCTTTTTCAAGGAGTGATTTTCATTGGATTTATCAAAATTATCGGACAAAATATCCCAATCCAACCCAAAACCTATGGGATTTAAACATTTTTACAGCGTTTTTCTTCCTCTTGTTTTGCACGACGGGGAGTGGTCGTTACTCTACGAGGTGCGAAGTCCGACATTGCGCCGTCAACCCAACGAGATTTGCTTTCCTGGTGGTGGGATTGACGAGGGGGAGAGCGCTATTACCTCTGCTCTGCGAGAACTCCGAGAGGAGCTCGGGGTGGAGGATGCCGAAGTTTTAGGGGAACTTGATTTTCTGTGTCACCGTTCCGGTGTGGTGATCTACCCTGTTGTGGGGACCTTTTCTGCTGATACTGAACTGATTTTTAGTGTAGATGAGGTTGCTGAGGTATTTTACGTGCCCATTTCTGAACTTTTATCCCAAAATGAGATTTGTACTCTCTCCTTCGAGGTCACTCCGAATTTCACACCCGATCTTGTTGGTGTTTCTGAAGATTATGTGTGGGAGATTGCAGATGAGAAATCCCCCATCTACCGTTATCAAGGACGGATTATCTGGGGGATGACTGCGAGGATTACAAACTGCTTTCTTGATCTGTTACTTGGTTGTGGAGAGATCCTTGACCCATTTCGTGGTGCATAATCTGCTAATTCCTAACAGAAATTTCACCACATGCTCTGCCGACATGGCGATATAGACCCAAAAGATGCTCATATGGAGGGTGACCCCAATCAAATATGCGAGTGGGACAGAGACCAACCACAATGGTGCCACATCTATCACGGCTGCCACTCTGACATCACCTCCACCCCTCATGACCCCGACAACTGCTACGCAGTTGAAGGTGCGAAGTGACATTGTGATGCCAAGGAGGATTGACATCGTGATTGCGATCTCTGTGGTTAATACCGAAAGTTGAAAGATTGGAGAAAATACAGGAGGTATTATGACCACTCCGACAAAAATCATCAGTCCACCGGATAGAATTCCACTGCAAAATCCTAGGAGTGAGAGTGTCATTCCGGTATTTTTCACAGATTCTTTGTTCTCACCTGTTCCGATATCTCGTCCTACGATGATTGCTGCACTCGCTGCTAATCCAAAGCCTGCTACCATGATCAGTTTTTCGATATTTCCTACTAAAGTATATGCGGCGAGGATCTCTACGCTGTCGTCCATATGCCCCATGATTGTGGGGAATACCATGGTTCCAAGTCCCCAGAGTCCTTCATTGACAATTGCTGGAGCAGAACATTGCATAAATTTTACGATGGTCGCCCATTCTGGGTGGACCATTCTTTTCAGATTTAGACTGAATTTATCGGGAGATTTTTTGAGCCATAGAATATGTCCTATCATGATGATGATTTCTAACACTCGAGCTATGAGGGTTCCCACTGCAGCACCTCGTACCCCCATTGCTGGTGCGCCGAAATTGCCGAAAATGAAAATCCAGTTGAAAAACACATTTGCCACCATAGAAACCCCTAGCATACAAGTGCCTAGGATTGGTTTTCCGATGCTACGATAAATCCCGATATATTGAAGGGTAAAGCTGTTTAAAAAATAGGTAATTCCGATGATTTGGCCATATTCTGCTGCCAGTGCGACCACTGTGAGATCTTTACCAAAGAGCCCTAAAAACTGGGTTGGGATGAAATAGAGCACCATTGCTACCGTGAATGAAATGGTTGCCACCACTCCCATCGCTACCCCTGCTACCTGCTGGATCCCATCGTGGTTTTCTCGTCCCCAATACTGACTAATGAGTACTGCTGCGCCACTATTGACCCCAAAAAAGAGGAGTTGCACCACAAATATTGGGATATTTGCGAGTGTAAGTGCTGCCATTTCTGCTTCTCCAAGCAGTCCTACCATAAAGGTATCCATCATGGCGAGGGTACTTGTTATAATATTTTGCAGCACGATTGGTATGGTCAATCGAAATACATTTCCGTAAAATACTTTCTCTTTTCTTAAAAAAGGTTTCATTTTCATCTCTTTTCCACTTATTATCTATTTGTAGAGGTGGTGCCACCTTTACATCATGGGAAAGAGTTTCTCCCCCACCTTTTTCATTCCTTCTATCAATAATTTTATGTCCTCGTCCTCTACCAAATGGGATAGGCTGATCCGAATCACTCCCATTGCTACTTTTTTCTCTAACCGTAGCCCTTGATAGACGTGGCTCACTTTACCCCTGTGGCATGAGGAACCTCCCGAGACGT
>JAWXUK010000079.1:0-8269 GCA_044432785.1 Eubacteriales bacterium
GAGTATGGTTGAATTTCTTGAAGTCTTTCGATTGCCTTACCCAGACGATGATGGGAAATATTTCGATCTACTGTTAAACGGGGAAACACCTCTAGCAGAAGAAGAATATATGCCAGCACTAAGCACTATTTTAGATACTTTCGTGTCAAACAAACGGTTGATGGAATATAATTCTGACGGAATGGCAAAGTTTTCTAGCACTTCTTTTTCGGCTTATTACAATCCAGACACCTTTACACAAGAACGCACCCCCTACAGGGTGAACGATTTCACCTCTCACTATACGTTAGATAAAATTTTTCTCACTTTAGAGGACAGCGAGGAAACAGGGTACTTGGATATAACCACGATAGAAGGTGTTTCTATCGCTGATGATGAGGGATATTCCACTGAACAAAGTGGAGAACATCGCTTTCAGGTTAAGCGAGAAATGGTGCCTGTCATTGATGTCACAGGTTCCGTCAGTGAAAAAGAAATGATTACTTCACTGGTACACGATAGCAATTTATACCCTGAATTATACACTTTTATTGATTTTCGTTCGATGGAAGAGGATGGGTATCGCTTGACCCAATCAGATTATCAGAAAATAACCGAAGCCTTTGAGCTGATTATATCTACCTATGAGGTGAACTTATCCTTGGAGCTTGAAGCTGAGTATAATACTTGAGATTTCCCTATGGATATTCCCTAGATTTTGAACATTCCCCCTCTTTCACCATCGTGAAAAGCGATTATTTCGTTGATTCTGAGTTGCTATGGTAACGTCTCTATTCATAATGGAAAGGCTGAAATGTCATTGCTTGTGGCGTTACGAAGTGGTATTTTCTAAAATAATCCCACCTAAACCGAGGTTTAGGTGGGATTTCGTCATATCTCTGGGAACTCTAAAGTATAATGTTAACCATCATTTTCAAACATGGAGAAAAAGTCGAAAACTTCCTCATTTGGAATCATGAAGTCTTTCTCATCTTCCACATAAGCCGTAATTGACCTCTTTGGTCGGTGACGGCTTTTCCTATGCCCTTTTCACCCTACGCACCACTTTGATACCACTGTGAGAATCCCACCTTTCTTCATGAAATTGGTGGCACAACCTATAAGGGAAAGACTTCTCACCCTCCAACTGGCAGAAACTTATGCGTGCATCAGTTTGCCTCCTCTTCCTTCGGAGTTTCAGTAGAATCAGTACCAATGGTTGCGTTTAGCAAACTCCAAATTGATAGCACATTTTTTGTATAGTCATCATAATCTGTTGGTTGTTGCCAAAGCTCGGAGTTAACATCCGTTTTTCCATCCTTGTCTTGTCTTGCAGCTATTGCATCACGGAGATCGGCATCAGCCAAAAGAACTGCATCTAATTCTTTTGCCAAGTCATCTGCCGCAGACATATCCACACCGAAGTTTATGTCAATGGTTACATCATCCCACTCGGACAACATAGAGGACACAAACTCTTGTATCCTATCCTCAAGTTCTAGTGTTTCCAAGGTAGTGATAATAAGAGCAATCGACACGCAAAGTCTACCCTCTAACTCCATCATCCCCACCACGACTTCCACCGAAAATTCATCGAAAACGGCGGCTGTAATGTCACGTTCCAACTCAAAAAGCAACGCAACTTCTCTCGAACTTCCTGTTTGCGTTGTAGTAGAAACCACTGTAGATGTGCCAGTTGTAGAACTTTGATAGAACAATCCGTCTGGTGTTGTTGTTTCATGATAAACAAAGATAATTCCCGTCAATAACAGCGCTGAGAACCCAAACATATGGATTTTTTTTCGTTTCATTGATACTCCTCCAAATTCCTATTAGCCTAGTTTCTCGAAATTCTTTGATCACGCTCTTCTTTCGCTGATGAAAAATCGAAGATTTCCTCATAAGTATACTATGATTTGCTATTTTTGTCAAGCAGATTCACATGTTCCATCTTGATAGATTCCGACATCACCCAAATTCCACTGAAATCCCCTTGTGATCAGAAAATTTCTTATCTTTGTTCCATTCATCCACTTGCCAAGCTCTTGCACCAAGAAATTCACGAGAAACAGCAATATGGTCGATGCATTCAGGCGCATTTGATGTTAATAATACAAGTTCAGAGTCTGAAAATGTATTTAATAAGGTGGATCTCGCCCATTTTGTGAAATAATAGTTATCGCAAAAGCTACAATTATAATCGCCGACCACACAGAGATGTTTTCCCTCATTTGCAAAGTTGCGAATATCTGACACCTGTTTCTCTACATCAGGACGAAATGACTTTTCCCGATTACCGTAAATCCCCATAATCGTTCCATAAACGTGCAAGTTTCCCCACGGTGTCTCTAGTTCCACACATAAAGATGTATACTTATCATGGGTGTCATGCACCTTAACGCAGGGAAAACGAGAAAAAATGCTCACTCTATGTTCTGTGGGTTGATAATAGGTAGGAGCAATCTCTATCAATGACGGAGTAGAAAAAATATGTTGATAATCCAGATCTATCTGTCGATCCGTCTCTGTTAAAACTAAAATATCTGCATTTTGTTTCACACAATTTTGACGGATTGCTTCTAAGTCCTTTTTGTGTTTCAATCGTTCGACATTCCAAGTAGCAATCTTCATGGAATCACCTGCTTTCTGCTTGACATTCATATTATAGCAGGAAAATCGAAATATTTCAACTTATGTTATACTGGTCATGGAAGAAGCTCCTCTCGGCTGTTTTGTGTCGTAACTTAACTATAAGCGATTTTGGTGGCTTCTTCCACCTTTTTTAGAGGAGTGTCCAAGATGTATTATATACCTACATACTGGGAGGGAAAAGTTTTAGATACCCTCTTACAATAGTTTGCAAAGTTTGGTACACTATCAAAAAGGGGTGATTTCGTATGTTAGGTTTTTACGATAAAGTGTTACTAGACAATGCTTATGAATCTTGGACTCAAGCTATCAAATATGCGAATCTTATTTATGATGGGGTAGCAACTTTCGGGAACAAAAAGTTATTCGTTTCTTCTTTGCATAACGCAGTGGAGTTATTTCTAAAACAAATAATGATAGACGAAAATGATTATAGAGTAGGCAGACCAAAAAATTCTAGTTCGTCAGGTGATTTAGCAAGGCACTACTACAATTGTGGAGATATCAATTCTTTTTTTCTAGACGAAGAAAACTCAAAGACTTTTATTAGCGAAGATTTCAAAATAATCGTAGGTTTCAGCTAGAAACTCTTAACTAAATACTATGCTTTGTATCCTAATAATCAAAAGCTACATGGAAAAAACGGCGACCTAACTTTATTAAATAACCTTAGAAATTCAGAAACACATTTTTGTGTCCATCCTAATCTATACCTTTCAGACAACGAATTTGCTAGGTTATACAATTTCCTTTTAGATTTTCATGAATTACTTGCTGTTTATAACTTAAAAGAAAATAGTTCTTCTCACTTTACTTCAAGCCTAAAAGTCACAGAGATTCAAAAACTGGTACACACAACAAAATTAGACGTAGACACGTTTTCCTTCAAACAACAGCTAAAAGATTCTTTGATATGTAAAAAACTTCATCTTGCTCTTAACGATAAGTCCTGCTTTTATCAAGACAAATCTGGACACAATCAATACACAACCGATATTTTAGAGCTATGTCCACACGAAATATCGCAAGAACTTTCAAGAATTCCTCCAGAAGTTTTGAATGCAAGCATCAAGTTACTGTATTTTTACGATATAATTACGCAAGATGATGAACTCGAAGAGGTTGAAGTAGAAATTGAAGGTGTTCTTCAAACACATACACAACTTGTAGAAAGTACCATACATTTTAATATGTAACAGTTCATCCCCACCACCCAAATATGAACCGCCCCATTTTGTACAAACAGTACAAAAAAGCCCCCCTCTACGAGGGGAATAAAATCGCGCACAAATTGACATCTCATCTCATGGGGTGGCAATTTTGTTTTACTTTGAATTTCCGCTATTTTGATTTTTCTTCGTTGCCGTTTCAACAATTCTTTTACGACTTCTTTGTTCTTTAATCGAAAGTGATTGGCGATGGCTTGGTGCGTCTACCCCTCTTCTTTCATTTGTAGGATTTGTGGAAGTAGTTCTTTGACGTGTGTATAATCTCATTTTGACATGGTTTGACCCCCTAATATTTGATAATTCTATTATCTCATATTAGGGGGTCTTATGTCATTGTCTGTTTTTAATGGACTTATTCAAAGCACGGTAAGGGGGTTTTTGTACAGTAAACTAATCAGCATCTGGTTTTCGCATGTTACATTGTCTACTAATAAGCTCAAAAATAAGGGATACTACAAATAGCAAACCATCTGTTTCTTGATTCGAAAGACAGAATTTTCGTTTTGCATCACTTTCGTCAAAGCATGAAACAGAACAAAGAGCATTTTCCCATTCTTGAATGTCATAAGGTTTTGACTGACAAAAAACATCAGTAAGGCTTTCTTTGTATTTTTCATGCAAAAAACAAACTAGATTTGAGTTACTCATTTCTTTAACGACAACTTCGATTGATTCTTTCTCACCATCTGAGATTAACCCTAAAATGTTTATCCCAAGAAGATGAATCCCATGTAAATTAAAAGTTTCTACCATTTTAATACCTCCTAAAATAAATACGATCTTAAGTGTGCTTACCTAATGTTAGTATCGACATAATTTATAAAAAATTAATACTTTAAGGAACAAGTTTGCAATTATGCGAGCAATTTACATCTGACTATAACTAAAAAAACAAATATACTTACAAAACAAAGAGGTATCACCCATTGACCATAGTTTCCGACAGGCTAAAAGAACTCCGTGCCACCATCGGTCTATTCCAAACTAAGTTGGGGCAACTGACTAACTGCACCCAAGCCAAGATAAACCAATATGAAAACGGCAACACTGAGCCACCATTTCCAGTGCTGATGTGGTACACAGAATACTTCGACATGTCACCCGACTATCTTTTCAGAAGAACTGACAACCCTCAAGGCACAACCTATGGGGCAATCCCCAAGTACAAAGAGGACAGCGAGGACTTCAAGAACTTTGTTGAGATGTGTTTTGACCCCTCGTCCCCCATGAACCATCGTTTGAAAGATACCATATTAAATATGATGAATGAGGATGAATAGACCATGAATATCGTCATTTACGCAAGATATAGTTCTGCTTCCCAGTCCGAGCAATCAATCGAGGGACAACTCGAATCCTGTTATGATTACGCAGAGCGAAGTGGCTACAATGTCGTTGAGTACATTGAAGAACCTGCTATAATAGGACGTACGCAGAAGATACAACAAAAGACGTTGTTTCGCTGTGTGCGTTCTTTTTTTTTAACTTTTTTACCAACTTAATTTTCTAAAGAAATGGAGACTGACTTTATGGCAAAAGTAATCGCATTATCCAACGAAAAAGGTGGTGTCGGAAAGTCCACGGTTTCGACAACTCTCGCCTATCTTCTCACCAAAAATGGCAACAAAGTTTGTGTGCTAGACTATGATGGGCAAGCCAATGCAAGCATGATTTTAGGTCTAAACAACGTCAATCAAATCCAGACTTCCATCGCCACCCTCATGCACAAAATCATCAAAGATGAACCACTGCCAAACCCAGATAGCTACATTCTGACGATGGAAAATGGGGTGGACTTAATCCCCTCCAACACCGAACTTTTCACCTTAGAGCGAGAACTTAATGCAGCCGACTTCCGAGAGGAGATTCTGGTGCAACTGGTTAACCAAATCAGACCTCTCTATGACTACATCATCATTGATTGTATGCCCCAGATGGGTACGGCACTCCTCAACGTATTCCTTTGTGCGGATTCGGTGATCATTCCCACGCAATCGGAGCTACTATCAGCAAAGGGGTTGAGTGAACTCTTGCGACATATCAAGAAAATGCAAAGATCTAAGGCGCACAACCTAAAAATCGAAGGAGTTTTAATCAATATGGACTCCTCCACTACGAATAATTCAAAAGTGGTGTCTGAATTTCTCATGAATACCTATGGCTCGGATCTGAACTTGTTCCAAACCAAAATCCCTCGAAGTATCAAAGTTGCCGAAGCCAGCATCTACCAACAAACAATTTGCGAGTATGACCCTACTCACCCAGTTTCCCTCGCTTACGAAAATTTATTGAAGGAGTTGATTGAAAATGCCAAAACAAAGACCGCTTAATACGGATCTGCTTGCAGATATGCTCACAAACCCATACGAGCAAGAGGGGGTACAAACCTTATCCCTCGATGTACTACAGCATTTTTCGGCTCATAAGTTCAAACTTTATGAAGGTCAACAACTTTCCGATATGGTGACATCGGTGCAAGAACTGGGCATTTTGCTCCCTCTCATTGTTTGGAAAAAAGAGGACAACGCTCACATCATTCTGAGTGGTCACAATCGCTATGAGGCGGCAAAGTTAGCAGGACTGCACGAAGTTCCTGTTATCGTAAAAGAGGACTTGACCGAAGAAGAAGCCACTTTAATCGTCACCGAAACCAATTTGCACCAACGGTCCTTCAGCGATCTCTCGCATTCCGAACGTGCTTTTTCTCTTTCGCAACACTACGAAGCGATGAAGCGACAGGGCAAGAGAACTGATATTTTGAACGAACTTTCAGACCTCTTAAACCCTTATGGCTCTAAGGACGGAATAACTTCGTCTGAAAATCAGACGAAGTTGAGAAGTGACCAAAAACTCGCTCAAAACTATGGACTGTCTAAGGATAAAGTGGCACGATACATCAGACTTGCAAATCTCGAATCCTCCCTATTGGATCTGATTGACGAGGGAAAAATCGGTGTCACTCTCGCATATCCGCTCACATTCATCACGGATGGGGAATTGCAAAACGAGATTGCAGAGCAGGTGGAACTTGGTTCTCGGCTCAACCAAAAAAAGGCAGACCTACTTCGTAGCAACTTTGATGGCAAGAAACTCGACAAACAGATGGTGGGCGAAATTCTATCAGGAGAGCAAACCAAAAAGCCTAAAAAAGTAAAACCCATCACATTGAGCAAGAAAATGGTGGATCATTATTTCAAAAATCACAGCAAAGAGGAAATTGAAACCATTTTAGAAGTTGCACTTAAAAACTACTTCTCAAATCAAAAGGAGGAATGTGTTTGAACGAAATCACATATCTAGTCGACCTGTACCAAAAAGCCAGCCAAGACATCACCTCTAGTCAAGAACAGTGGAAATCGGCACTCGAAACGATGGGGCGGTTCTACAAACGAAGTTTTGATAATGCCGTTCTAATCCACGTTCAGAACCCTAATGCCATCCAAGTGGGAACAGCCCAAGAGTGGAATATGCGTGGAATTGAACGCAAAATCAAGAAAGATGCACGAGGCATCGCTGTCATCGACCTTGAAAATCCCACTGCAAGCCTGAAATACTACTACGACATCTTAGATACCGTTGGTTCACTTCAGAGTTTCAAAAAAGTTGTAGCCACTGTTTGGGAGTTATCACATCATGACAAACCAACTTTGATGGAACGAATCAATCAAAAATATGGTAGCCACAAAGAGAGCATGGAACTATGTGTCTACCAAATGGTAACTGACCGACTAGAACAGCATTTTCAGTCAAATCCGTTGCAGTTACAGTATCTTAATGGTGTGAATCCAGAGGAATATGTGCAACTTCTACGGCACAGTATCTATTATTGTATTTCCACCAGACTTGGACTAGACACGAGCAGGGTGAACTTCACTGGGATTGAGCAACTCGGAAACTTTGAGAGTTTCAAGCACTTAGGATTCACGATTCATGGTGTGGCACAGCCTATTCTACACGAAATGAGTGCGGAAATCACCAATATCAATCGAAAAAGGAGCGAGGAATATGAAAAAAAAACCAACCGCCAACCTAACGTACAGTCGAGGGACAGACGGACACCTGTATCCAAACTTAGGGATTTCAGCGGAAGAACCAACCAACCAAGTGGGGAAACTCGGACAAATCTGGAAAGAGTACCAACTCGAACACCACCCCCAAATCATCAGTCAACTGGTGATGGAGGGCAAAATCAACCAGAAAATCGTGGAGATGGATCAGCAGCTAGAAGAAATGAAAGAGAACCTGATTCAAGACCTCCTCAAACGCAATCCACCACCCGAAACAGAGGACACTTTAGCGCTCGCCGCCCACATGAACCAGATGTATCACAGAGCGGAAGAAATCGTCCTATCGACCATCGACAACTAAACAATCAAAAGCCGTCCGATAACAGCAATGCGCTGTTATCGGAC
>JAWXUK010000080.1:0-8195 GCA_044432785.1 Eubacteriales bacterium
CTCCTGCTGAGGGGGCTCCTGCTGAGGGGGCTCCTGCTGAGGGGGCTCCTGCTGAGGGAGAAGTGGCTTCCGAAGAGGATAGTGGAAAGAAGAAAAAAGGGAAGAAATCCAAAAAAGAGAAGAAGGAAAAGAAGGGTAAGAAGTCTAAAAAAGGAACTGATGGCGAAGCTGATCCCGATGCCGACGACGGCAAAAAAGGCAAGAAGTCCATTGTCAAGAAACTCAAACCTGTTCTCCTCGCTGCGATCATCGGTGGGGGTGGATTCTTCATCTATCAGAAATTCTTTGCTCCTCCCTCTGCCGTTCTGCTCAGCCATGTGACTGCTCAATCCCAATATCCTGAGCTGATGAGTGGATCTATTCCTACCAGTCTAGCCGTGATTTTGACCTATTATGGATTTGAGATTGACAAAGTTACCCTTGCTGAGGACTACATTCCCTCTACCTCCATCACATCTAGTGCGAAAAATCCTCACGAATCTTTTGTGGGCGACCCAGCCACTGAAGAGGGGTATTATGCCTATCCTACCCCTGTTGCCAGTGGTGCCGATCTCTATTTGACCGAACAAGGCTCTAATCTCCGTTCAAAAGTGCTCTCCTCCCCCTCTATCGAAGATCTTGCTGATTATCTTTTCGACGAGACCCCTGTGATGGTTTGGGTGACCACTGATTATGGTTCTGCTGAGCTTTCTACCTCTGAAATTTGGTGGAATGGCGAACCACCTATCGATAATTTACACGTTGCCACCCTTATTGGATATGGTAGCGAGGATAACGTCTTCTATTTGGTGGATGCTATCAATCCGTTACGCTATTTCCCTGAACCCGAGGAAGTGGAAGAGGATCTCTCTGTAGACCCTCCCGAGGATGAGGAAGAGCCCGAGGAAGAAGTGGAACCCGAACCTGAACCTGTGCCAGTCTTTAAGTATTTCGGCTTATATGGGCACATCATTCAGATCGATGCAGATATCTTTATGGAATCATTCAATTCTGTGGGTGGTCATGCCTTGGTATTGGTAGAGTGATGCGCTAAATGCTGGATACTTATTGAGGGACATTCTCTACTGAGAATGTCCCTCATTTATTTTTCATTTATTTTCACAAAGACCAAAAAAATCACGCCGTATGGCGTGATTTTTTCATTAGAGTATACATTAGAGTCCAAGCACTGCTTGGAAGGATTCCACACATTTGAGGGCTGCTTCTGAATTGTCCATTTCGCTTGTGAAACGGAGGAGAGGTTCTGTTCCTGAGAAACGAGCGATAACCCAACCACCATTTTTGAAATAAACCTTGCAACCATCGAGGTAGGAGACGTGATCCACCTCTTCGTCGAAAGTGGGAAGACATTTTTCAAAGAAGATTTTATCTTGGAGTTTTGTCTTTTCTGTAAAGTCTGCTAGGTGGAAGTCCTTGCTTACAATGAAACAATCACCATAGATATCTGTGACCTCTTTATAAAGTGCCGAGAGTGGCATTTTAGTGACCGAAATGATCTCTGCAAGGAGGACGGCGGCATAGATACCATCTTTTCCTAGAATATGGCCTTTGACCGTGAGTCCACCCGAGCTTTCCCCTCCGATGATTGCATCGGTGCGCTCCATTTTCGAGGAGATGTGCTTGAAGCCGACGGGAACCTCGTGACATTGTTCACCGAATGCTGCTGCTACACGGTCGAGGAGATGGGTTGTGGAGTTGTTACGCACCACTGGACCCTTCCATCCACGATATTTGAGAAGGTAGTAGTAGAGTAGTACCAAGAGTTGGTTGGGGTCGATGAATTCGCCCTTTTCATTGATGACACCGATGCGATCGGCATCTCCATCTGTCGCCACACCGAGATCACACTTGTTTTCGATGACGAAGTTAGAGAGTGCGCCCAAGGTATCTTCGTTTGGTGCTGGAAGACGTCCACCGAAAAGTGTGTCGTGACGATCGTGGATCATGTGGAGTTCACTGCGTGTTGTAGCTAGGATGGTGCGTAGGCTTGTTTGGCTAACACCGTACATGGGATCCAGCGCAATTTTAAGGCGAGCGTCTTTGATGGCTTGGATATTGACATTTGCAATGATACTGTCGATATATTCGTTTTCAGGGTTCATGAGCTCGATCTTGCCTGCTGCGACACCCTTGTCAAATGCGAGGGTCTTGGGTTTATCCACCTTTTTGATGAATTCCTCTAAATACTCGGTGATTCCCTCATTCGCATCTCTGCCACCTTTGGTGAATAGCTTTACTCCGTTATAAATAGCTGGGTTATGACTCGCTGTAATCGCAAGACCATATTCCAATTCCATTTCTTTGACTGCATACATGATGACAGGGGTGGGGGATTCACGGTCGATCACACGGACGAAGATATCATTTCCTGCAAAGACCTCGGCTGCCCAAAATGCTGCTTCCTTTGATAGGAAACGACGATCATAACCGATGATCACCCCTTTTTCCGTTTTATCTTGCTCGATCATCATGTCACACACAGCGTTACACAAGATTTGCAGATTTGCTTTGGTGAAGCCATCGGCGATAATCGCACGCCAGCCACCTGTTCCGAATTCTATCATTTTTCTTCCTCCAATAATTTTAGTTTGTTTTATCTAACCTTAAATTTTTCATTTCCCCTCACAAGGAGGGGAAATGGTTTGCTCTTTTCTTTTTATCCCATTGTAACGGTCACAACGCAGGTTGTTCCCTTTGCAATGACGGGGATATTTTCGACGGTTTTTCCGTCCACTTGGATCTCTTTGACCCCTTTTTCAACGTGGCTTGGGTTCTTGACTGTGATTTCGTAGGTTGCGCCACGGAAACGACGGGTAACCGTGAAGCCGTCCCACTCTTTGGGGATACAAGGATTGACCACAAGTTTTTCGTAATCTGGGCGAATTCCCAACATATATTGGGTTGCTGAGAAGTATGCCCAGCCGCCACTACCTGTCATGAAGGGGTGACGAGCTCTGCCGTGTGCTGTGTGGGCTGTTCCCATGATGAACTGGCAGTAGGAGTAGGGTTCCGATTCACGGGTTTCGATTTTATCGTTTTGGTTGTAGGGTGAGAGAGCGTCGTAATATCGTTTGGCACGACTGCCGTTGCCCATCATTGCCTCTGCTGCCCATGCCCATGGGTTGGGGTGAGAGAAGATGGCACCATTTTCTTTGACCCCTGGATAGACTCGGGTCACGAAACCAATATCTTCATTTGGTGTCTCGAATGGGGGGGCATTTAGGATCAAACCGTAATCGGTATAGAGATATTTATCGATGGAATCCAAACATTTTTGGGCACGTTCCCCTGTTGCCACTCCGGAAAGCACAGCCCATGCGTTGGACTCGAGGTGAACTTTTCCTTCGGTATCCTTTTGTGTGCCAATTTTGACACCTTTTGCTGTGATACCACGGACGTACCACTCTCCGTCCCACAGTTCACGCTCGCAAGCCTCTTTCACTCGCTCGCCCATGGCTGTGTAGTGCTTTACATCATCGGTGTTACCGAGGTATTCGGCAAGTTCCACAAAGTAAGTGATTGCCCAGTAGTGGAGGAAGCTGACCATAGCCGATTCCCCTCCACCGAGGTTTAAGCAGTCGTTCCAGTCGGCACGGAGTCCTTTACAGATACCACTTGCGCCCACTTGAGTGTTGGAAAATTCTAAAATACATTTGAGTTTATCATAGATTGTGGAAGAGCCTTTGTCGCAGTAATCCATCATTTCGTTGAGGAGGTCGAACTCTCCAGTTTCTTTGACGTACATACAGACCGCAGTGACGAGCCAGAGTGCATCGTCAGAGCAAGCATCCTCTAATCCGTGGACATAACTTCCCTTGTCGGGGGTTGGGACCACAGTGGGAGATTTGAAGGGGGCTGGTTGATCCTTTTCGAACCACGAAGGTTGGAAGAGGTGGAGTCCGTAGCCGTGCGAGGTGAGTGCCTGCATCAATTGAATGATGCGTGTGCGACACATATCTGGCTCTGAACTTGGGATGGTCATTGCATCCTGAGCAGTGTCACGATAACCTAAGCCAGTGCGTCCACCCACTTCAACAAATGAGGTAAAGCGAGAGAAGAGGACGTTGACCTCGCTTTGATACATGGTCCAGATGTTGATTAAGGTATCAAGACCTTGGTCGGGAGAGGTCACTTGGAAGGCACCCAATTTTTGATCCCAGAAGGAGGCGAGTTTTTTCGCCTGTGCATCCACAGCAGCTGCATTTGCGTATTTATCACGCATTTGCTTGCCTGCTTCAATGCCACCTTGTCCGAGTAGACAGAAGAGACGGGTATCCTCCCCTGCTTCGAGGGTGATCTTTTTATGGAGGGAGGCGCAGTGGTTGCCACCCTTTTCAAAGGTGCCGTTACAGAAGCCTTGCTCCACCGAAAGTGGGTTGCGCTCGCTACGATAAGGTCCGATGAATTTATCTCGGAGACAGTCGAAACTATCTGGCTCGAAAGAACTTGTGAAGAATTGGTAACCATCCTCTTCATAATAGAGATCGTGCTCTACAACACCGTCCTGATAACGGCTACCTGCGGCATAGAGGCTCATTTGGAAGTTTTGGTTGTCCATTGCGATGTGGTGGAAGGACCACTCGATATAGGTGAAGATGCTGAGATTACGCTTTTTCTTGCCGTTATTTTTCAGTGCGATATCCCAAATTTCGACGGGATCGTCACAAGCAACCGAGAGTTTTTGGCTAGCCGAAATGTCGTTATAGTCGCACTCGTAGACCGTGTAGGACATACCGTGACGGCAAGTGTATTTTGCTTGATCAAGTGGTTTTCCTACTGGTTGCCACGAGATGCTCCAAAATTCGCCGGTATCGTCGTCACGCACGTAGACGTAGTGTCCTGGGAAATCCATTGGGACTCCGTTTGCTCGAAAGCGTGTGATGCGATGGTATTCTGGAGTTTTATAGAGGAGGTAGCCCCCTGCTGTGTGGTTGAAAACCCCGTACATATCTTTTGTGCCAATATAGTTGGTCCACGAGACCGGAAGGTCCACTTTATCGATGATATATTCTCGATTTTTATTGTCAAAACGACCGTATTTCATGTGTTTCTCCTTTAATTGCTAAATTTTCGTCTAAATTCCATGGTAGTCATACCTGTTTGCTTTTTGAATATGCGAGAGAAGTGTGCCACGTCGGCATATCCCACCTGCTCACTGATGTCAATGATACGCATATTTGCATTATCGAGGAGTTTGATTGCCTGTTCCACTCGAATGGTGTTTAATATGTCGTAGAAGGTGAGTCCTGTATGGCGATTGATGAGTTTCGAGAGGTGCCACTGCGAGATAAAGCATTGCTCTGCCACCCATGGAAGGGAGATTTTTTCGGCATAATGCTCTTCCATGCAGACAATGGCACGTCGGACGATAAAGCTATTGGACATCTCTTGTTCTGTGGCATTGTGTAGGCGCTCATCGAGGAAGGGAAATAATTTCCACTTCTTTTGCTCTTGCTTGATGAGGGTATCTAGCACTGAAAAGATGCTACCACTTGGGGAGGGTTTTACCATATATCGGCGTACCCCATATTCCATAGCTTTTTGTGCGAAGTCGAACTCCTTACGCTCGGTGTGTACCACCGTCATCAGATTTGGATTGCGTCCAATCGCCTCGCCTAAGAGGTCGAGGGCGTTCCCTCCCTCTACCAATGTTTCGGTGAGGATGATATCGGGGTGGAGTTTTTTGATGTTTTCCTCGGCTTTTGCGTAGGTAAGCGAGGTTCCAACCACTGTGGCATCGAGGTTTTCCCACTTGATTTCTCGGGTGATACGATCGAGCTCGGATTGGGTGTTTTCTATAATGATCACTCGAAACATGGCAATTATCCTTTAACTGCTCCTACGGTCATACCACGGATGATATTCTTTTGTAGGAAGATATAAACGATAACAACTGGAATGACCACAATGACCACTGCTGCTGCCATGAGTCCGTAGTTTACCCCTGCTTGAGAACTGATCTCATTTAAGAGGAGGGTAACCGTTTTAGATTGTGGCAAGCGAAGGAAGAACATTTGAGTGAAAAGGTCGTTATAAGACCACAAGAACGAGAAGATGGCAACCGTTGCAAAGGAGGGACGTGCCATAGGCATCACAATTTTGTAATAAATTTGGAAAATATTACAACCATCTAGGTAAGCACTCTCTTCGGTCTCGATGGGGAGGGAGCGAATAAAGCCCATGAGCACCACGATTGCAAAGGAGAGGTTGCCTGCGATTTGTGGTAAGATGACTGCGACGAGCGAGCGCCACACTTCACGGGTTCCGGCTAGTCCCCATGCCACTTGCATGCGATAGACAGGGATGATGGTTGCGAAAACAGGGAACATCATACTTGCGATGATCATGCCACGTAGGAATGCTTGACCTTTGAACTTGTAACGGACCAAACCATAGGCAGCGATACCTGCGATGAAAATAACTGCAATGGTCACGGTGATGGAAATTATCATCGAATTTAGATAGGCTAGACCGACATCAGAACGTTCTAGGGCTGTTTCATAGTTATCTAGTGTGAAGGAATCCCCCATAGGAATGGAGAAGGAATCGGTTCGGATTTCGCCTTTATCACGAAATGAGTTCAGTATCACCCAAATAAAGGGATAGATCGTGGTGAGTGCCCATGCACTCAGCGCTACGTAGGCGCTCATTGTGCCAAAAGACGGCATTTTGTTCTTTTTAATCATAACAGCACCTCCTTAATAATCCACTTCTTTGAAGACGGTATTTGCCACCTTCGAAATTGCTACACCCATCACAACAATGACAATCGCAATGGCAGAACCATAGTCTACATTGTTGACATTGAAGGTTTGGTGATACATATAGGTACCAAGTAGCCACGATTCATCCATAGGCATACCTGCTGGCAAGATGATAAATGGCATATCGAATACTTTGAGTGAGCCTGTAATGGATAGCACCAAACAAGTACACATCACGTTGCGAAGCAAAGGTAGCGTGATATAGCGAATACGCACTAAGGTAGATGCTCCGTCGATTCGGGCTGCTTCATATATTTCGGTTGAAATATTGTTAAGCCCTGTGACCAAAATAACGAAATAGAATCCGACATACTGCCACATGACAGGGGCTATCAGTGCGATTAAGTAATGGCTTTGATCTTTCCAGTCGATGTATAGATCTTTTTCGAGTCCGAAAAATAGCTGATTCATCATTCCACCGTTATAGAGGAAAATCAAGTTAAATAACAGACCCAAGGCGGTTGCCGATATCACAATCGGTAGGAAGTACACTGTACGGAAAAATTGTGCTCCCTTTGTGATGTTATCCACAATGAGGGCTAAAACTAGGGCAATACCTACCTGAAAGACCACTGTACAAAATAAGATGATCATACTGTTTTTCAGAGCAACCCTCATATTTGCATCTTGTATCATGGTTTCAAAGTTTGTGAATAAGGGGTCGTTTAGTCCTTGTGCTGCTGTGCCTAAGCCACTGATATGCGAGACGCTGTTTATAATATTCATAAAGAAGGGGTAATAGAGAAATAGCGTCATAAAGGTGAATGCTGGAATTAAAAAGAAAAATAGCGGACCCTTTTGTTTGTAAATGGTTGAATTCATCGCTGATTGCCTCCTTTTTTGGGTTATTTTAGTCCGGTGGATCACCCAAGTTATGATATCTTTTCGAGATCTTCCACTTCCACTGGTTAAGCCTTGTTCTTACCAAAACGAGGGGACTATGATTGATTTCTACTGTGAGATCATGATACTAGGGGATATTCCAGATACTTTGTTGAAAAAGGGGAGCTGCCTCGTGAGCCAGCTCCCCTTGGTTTCATCTGTGATAGAAAGGTTGGGATTACCCAGACACTCTGTCTTAATTAACCAGCAAGAACGGTATCTAGCACTGCGCTTGCTTCTTTGTTTCCAGCTGCAACGGTTTTCACTTCGCCGAACAGTACACCACGGACTTCAGCAGTAAGACCATCTTGAGCTGCTCCAACTGTGCCTGTTGTGCCAGATGTCATTGCGATTGCACTCAAAGCAAGAGGAGAGAGGTCGGAAGGAGGTGTGGTTGGGTTTTTAAGAGCGGTAAGAGCAGTTGCGCCGAATTGGCTAACAACTTCGTCGGTTGTCATTGCTGTGACGAATTGGACAGCTGCTTCACGGGTGATTGGATCATCCCATGCTTTTTGAGTGATGAAGTAGCCCATAGAGAGACCACCGACA
>JAWXUK010000081.1:0-8195 GCA_044432785.1 Eubacteriales bacterium
ATTTCCCACCTCGCCAGAATTGCGTTGCCATTTTTCTACCTGACGGAGCAGTGTTTCCACCTCGTCCTGACTGGGTGGGTGGAGGTTATTTTGCTTGGTTGGGATGATTCTACCTGTGGTGTATCGCTTTTTTCCCTGTGTTCCGTGGTAGAAGGTAAGTTTTCCACCCTCTCGGATGGCATCTGTGTGACGTAGGTTTTGGTTGTTGCGTGGGAGAAAGGTGGGGAGGAGCTTACCTGTTTCTGCATTTGCAAAGAGCGAGAGTTCCAGTTTTTCATAGGATTTTGCGTGGGTGCGCTGGTCCTTTAGCTTGCTTTTTCCAAGTTCGGTGATCTTCGAGAGGGAGGTGATATATCCTTTGCTCTCGAGGTCGGATAAAATGAGGTTAATCAGGGCAGAGTCGACGCACAACAAATCGCTAAATTCCTCGGGTGCTCGCTGATTGAGTTCGATGAGTTGGAGCACTGCCTCTTCAAACATATTGAGGGCTTTTGCATCCTTTATTTCAATTAGCACGGTATATTCATAGACGATACAGGGCAAAAACCAGTGCTCGGTTGCGTAAAATTCCCATTCGGGGTAGCCTTTTATCCGAAAATTATCGGCGAGAGATTTTCCATCAAATAAACTGATTACATCCATGTTTTGCTCGCCTCCTTAATGGTGCGATGTTGTTCGGCGAGGGCGCATAGGGATGGAACGATTTTGGATGCGAGCCAATTCCAATACTTTGCGCCTCCGTAATAACGGCGATCCCCCGCCACCACAAGCAATCTTTTCTGACGGCTGAGCGCCACGCATAGCCTGTTTTCCTTATCGAGAAATCCGTAGGTGCGACGGCCTAACAATTCTAGTTCTGCCTTTGCTTCTGCACTTTCGAGGTATTGTGGGTCCTGCCATTTCTCCTCGAAGATGGGGGGATTTTTTCCTGTGCGCACCAACGAGAGAAACATAACATCAAATTCCATTCCTTGAAAAGAATCCACGGTTCCCACTCGTACCCCTTGGATTAAGTGTGAGAGTTGTTCATATTCTTGGGTGGTATACCCCTGTTTTAGTTTGTCTTTTTCCAGTTCGAGTTGGTGCTCTATCTCAAGTTTTTGTCCACTATAGAAGGTGATGATACCAAAGGTGAATGCTGCATACTTGCGCTTCTTTTCCTCCTCTGTTTCTGCCACGATTTGCTTGAAATAGGTCATCAGTTTTTCTGCGATGCTCTCTGATTCGGATCGACGCAGTAAGCTGTTATTTTTTCGGGTGACCTCCCCTTCTTGGACGTCGAGCCACAACAGTGCCCCCTCCTCGAAGGGTTGTCCAAACTGTTGCTCGATTTGGGTTTGGGTGAGGTCGGGTGACGAGAATCCCTCTCCTGTTCCATGCTTTTCATAAAATTGCTCGCTGACGAATTTTGCGAGGACGGGGTGCATACGATACTGCACGTCGAGCTGTATGGTACGTTTGATGCCGTCCATTCCCTCGAGCATATTGGCGCACTCCATGAGCTCTTGGAACATACTTTTTTCAGCATCGAAGGCTGGGTTTGGTTGAATCTTATGGAGAAGGGCTTGGTCGTATGTATGTGGAAGTTGCCTGTGATCTCCCACTAAGATAATGCGTCTGCTCGCTTGGGTGAGTGAGATCATCAAGTCCATGGGGTTTGCTCTTGCTGCTTCATCCACAATGACGGTCTCGAAGATGAGGGAATCCGTGTTTTTCTCCATCTTCTTTTTTTCTATAATGGCTTTTCCCATGCTCTGCTGGATGCTAGAAGCATAGACCAAGCTATATTTGCTCATTGCCTCGGTGATGGCACTTTTGTTATTGCTGATATCACTAAGCAATTTTGCAAGCACTTCTGTCTCGGTTGGTTTCCCTGAATCGAGGTCGAAGTGGTCTAGGTCTGATTTTAGGGCTTCATATAGGGCTTGCATCTCTTGGTTCACTGCCCCCTTTTGATGCTCGTGACGGGGAGTGAACTGGTCGAGGAGCTCTTCTCGTACGATGCGTAGCTTCTCGATATGTTGAGGGAGGGATGCTTGCTCTTCGCTTGTAAGCGGAAGGGTGAGTTCCCCTGCTTGAAAGAGGGCTGGATAGCGCTCTTTCAGACTCTGGGTGAGTTTCTCTTTTGCTGGGTGGTCTGCGACGATGGCTGCGATTGCCTCTCGAATACGGTCGGGACCGTCATCACAAAACCCTTTGACGGTATAGCGCAGTTTACGGCATGCGGATAAGGCACGGCGTGTGCGTGCTTCGCTCTGCCATTCGAATTCGCTTTTGCAAGTGGCGATCATTTGCTTGGTTTCCTCGGTGATTTGGAATCCCTGTGCCTTGGCTAGGAAGGTGAGGGCTGCATCACGTGTGGGGTAGGATTCGTATTGCTGGTAGAGACGAGTGAGCTCCTTTTGGGCGCGAAAGTGGTTGACCCGTGGATGTTTCTCTTGAAATGCTGTGGACCACTCGCTCCACCATTGTTCGATGGGGTCGAATTGTCCTGATTGGTTGGTCTGTTCCTCTAACTTGAATTGGCTTTGGAATAAGACGGGAGGGAGGGAGTTGACCCGTAAACGGCTTGTGAGGTTTCCCACTGCGTCGTTTTGATAACTTGTGATGAGTATATCACCTGCTTTGCGCTGATCTCGGCTGATTTTTTCGTTGAGTGCGTGGATGATTGCCGTGATCACCGTGGTCTTTCCTGTGCCGGGAGGCCCTTGAATGACCACAATATCGGGGGAGTTTAAGGCGATTTCTATGGCTTGTTTCTGCACATCGGAGCAACCGTAGTTCCCGAAAATTTGATCTTTAACCGATTTGCTAAGCACGACCTTTTCTTTGATGGTATCTTGGTCTGGCTGTGGGTGCAACCGTCCTTGGATGATTTCGTGCATATAGGGGTGTGCTGCCCCGCCATCCTGCATGCGATTGCGTGCCCTTGTACGTCGCTTGATATTTGTGATTTCCCCTGGTAAGTGGAGGGTGATATATTTGATATCCTCTTCTTTGTCGTTCCCTTCCGAAGCAAGCATTTTCTGCTCTTGGCTCATGCTTTGACGGTTGACGTACTCCAGGATATTTGCTTTGATATTGCTCAGTGTGATGGTGTGATTCTCGATATCTAGCTTGTATTGACAGGTATCTGTGCTCCTGCGCTCTTCACGGCTAACCTGTAGACTGAGATAATGCGTCCAACTCACTTCGGGTGCGAGGTGGGCTGGCACACTTGGCGTGAAGAGCAATGTGCCCTTGGTTTCGTGATAGGCATCATCGTTTGGATCTATCTTCCATCGGTTGATATTTGTTTTGAGATGGAACTGATATTGCGTGGTCTCGCCTTGGGTGATATATTGAATGAAGTCTCCTAGTTCGATCAGTCCGACTCCTCGTATTTTTTGCAAAATTTCCTCGCCCTCTTGTTGAGCGTACTTATCCCATAACTTGACATAGTTGCTCCCCTCGTGGTCCTTCAATATCTCTTGCACTGATGGAGGGGCTGGGATTCTCTCGCTCGTAAAGGTGAGTTTGCCTGGTGTGATGATGGGGTTTTCGGCACGCACTTTGCGCTTATCCCTCCCCTCTTCTACGACATCAACCACTTCGAGTACCTGATCATGGGGGGATAGTCTTAGCAATAGGTCGCACACAGTACCATAAATACGGAAGGTGGGGGCACTCCCCCGTTGAAGGTTTTGTTGCTTTTCCTCTTGGGTAACGTATGCTTTCAGGGAGTAGGCAAATGTTTCGGGGGTGAGATCCAATTGAAAGTCATTGCATAGGGTAGCGAGATTCACGGCATTGCCGTAACTTTTGGTCAGTTGTTTGGGATCCACTGTGATATTCCACTCACCGACCGGATTTGCCTGTCTTGTGAAGAAATAACAGTTTGTCTCATAGCATTTCTTCCCCTCTACGGTGGTGGTCTGGTTCTTTTTGAAGTTTGCATAGATGGCATTTCCCGATTTTAGCCGTGTGATAAGCTTCTCTTCCACTACCTTTGGGTAATGGGCTTGCACGATTTGCTCGGTGAGGGATTGATTGAGAGGTTGCTTCCATAGTAAGTAGATCTGGTTTTGACGGAGGAGGAGTTCGGCAGTTACGATCTGGACAAAGGTGCTACCCTCCATCGACTCCTCTAATATTTTTTGGTCATAAGAGGAGAGGGTGATATCCTGTTTTATCCTGAGTGTTTCAGGAAAGCCGACCTGTTCAAAGTTTAATTTTCCCATCTTGGCTCTCTCCTTTCTATTTTGGGGCTTTCTGGTTTGTGATCTCTAGTTCTAGTAGATAGTATTGCTTCTCTTTTCTATCGGTGCAAAGGATATTGAGTGCAGATGCCGATCGTTTGAATTTGCGTGCATCACTGCGAAAGGATCCGTCCTCTTCCTGCAGTTGAATGTTATAGTCGGAATGAAATTGCGAGAGGGTGAGCTGTGGGGGGTGCTCGTTGGGTGCCTCTTTGTGGTTTTTATGGGTGATTTGTCCGAAGATCTCCCCCTCTTGTCCTGCTTCGGTTCGCACGCGTGGACCTGTGAAGAGTCGGAGTGGAAGGGTGATCTGTTCCCTCCATTCCGAAACATAAAACCAGATGGGTTCCCCCTGTTTGACCCCTCGTTTATTGCATGGATAGGAGCGCACCGTGACCACTGGAATTGATTTACCACACCATGGACAGTGGCGATCTGGGTTTGGCGTGGGTGGTTGGTTATTCCAATAGGTATGAGGGTCTTGTAGGGTGTCTTGCCCCTCCTCCCACACCGATTCCATGTGGCAATGGGGACAACTTATGGTATGGTCGAGCTCTTGCGCTATCATCGCAATCCACTGCATGGCAGAAGGTCGTGAGGTGCGTGACCTCCTCCCCTTTTCGCAAAAGCAGGTATCGAAGGTATCCATGAGCCCTTTGCTTAGGATATAGTTGACCGGTAGGATGGTATTGTTACAATCATTCGAGGGATCTTGCTTATCATAGATCCATGGGAACTCTCCACTATCTCGCATCTGATCCTGTCGGTTTTCGGCATAGGGGTCTATCATGCTCTCTTCCAAATCCTCTTCCCCATGATAGAGGGCTCCATGAAAGGGGTGGCTCCCTGTGAGCTGTGCGAAGAGGGCTAACGCAAAGGAATAGTCATCGGAATAGAAGGAGCATGGTGCGCTCCTTGTCCATACTTCTGGAGCCACTACCCCTGGGGTACACACCCTTTTTGCTTGCTCTTGATAGGAGAGGTTGTCCACATCGATGAGCCATACGTTGGTATAATCAAGCTCACGAGAGAGAAAGACGTTGTTGGGAGAGAGATCGCCAAAGACCAAACCACGACTGTGTAACCCTGCGAAGAGGGTGGCAAGTTTGTAATAAGCGAGGAGGCGACGGCGCTTTCCCCCTGTGAGTTGGTATTTATAGAAATGGCTTACCATGCGCTCTTGTGGGGTGGGTGGGATACCTTTTCGCATGGGTAGCAAGGAATCAAAGAAGGGGTTTCCACCTCGATAGATCCCCCCTCCGAGGGAAAAACAGGTCGTGAAACTATCCATATCCTCTAGTAGTTCCATCACATATCCCACATAATCTTGGAGTGGGACGAGAGGAAGCGTGACCTCGCAATGCTCTGGAATGGGGAGGCGTCGGATGGCTGCGAACATCTTATTTCGGTCGATATTTCGGCTATCTCGTGTTCGAGTGCCCTCAGAAAATTCGAATTTGATGGCGATATTGGGGGTTGTGGTGCGATAGACTGCCCCCTGTCCCCCTTGGGAAATCATCTGGGTGCAGTGGTGGATCTGTCCATTGGCATCGTATACGTCAAAGTTCTCTCGCTCCTGTACTGCGATGTGTTGCTCCCACACATCAATCTCTGCGAGGTAGACCGTCATGGTTTTATCATCGCTGTTGGTTTGATAGTCTATGGTATCTGTGATGATTTTCTCGATGGTGGCGGGGGTATCGTAAAAGACGGCATTTAAGAAGTCACGAGAGAACTGCTCGGGTTTTTCTAGTTTCACCCCATCACTACAGGCGATCACCCCTCGCAGTCCCTTGGTTTGACAGCTTTGATACTCCCACAAGTCTATCTCTAGCTCCTCGTGCAAGCAATTTGTGGTATTGATGAAGCCCTCCTCTCCATCGGTGAGGAGGATGCTCTCTCGACTGGTGACGGCGCACAGAAATCCATCCCCTAAACGAAAGAGGTGTGTCTGCTCGGGGTAGATGACGGCAATGAGGGCTGTGGCACCACAATCTTTGGGGGATCGACCTTCTAGCCCTTGTTTCCACAGGGTGTGGAGCTCGGTTAAGTAGGATTCCACTTCCTTTTTGGTTGCCTTGGTCTCTGTGGGGAGGATCTCTTTTTGCGAGAGCAATGTTTGGGCTGCATTGCAGATGGACTGGGATCCAACTTCGGAATATTTTTTGCTTCCTACCCCATCGGAGACCATCAATAACGTTGCCTCCCCCACTTGGGCAGTGCGTGCGCTATCTTGGTTGACCGGATGGGCTCCCTTGCGACTCACTTGGTATATTCTTCTAGGCATGGACTCTCCTCTTTTCTGTGCGACAGATTTTCAGGACATCTGCCTCAAGATTTTCAGGATATAGTATATTTTTGTGACGGTGAGCACCGGTTTGCTCACCGAAATAGAGGATGTAATGGGGAGGGAAGTATTGGTCTATTGGAAATTCTCCATCCGAGAGGAGGATGGTGGTCTCTCGTTGTTTCTCTCTGCAAAAGGAGCGATAGTCCCTCTCTTCCAGTCCCCCCGACCATGGTAATTGATTGAGTTTTTTGCCATCCAAGGGGTGTACCCCCTCGTGGTTCCATGTAAATTCCTCAACCTCAACCCCTTGTTTCACCAAGGATTGACGCAAGGTATGAAGGACGTATGCCACCCCCTGACGGCGCCCATCCTCCCCCATGCTGCCCGAGCAATCGAGTACGAGGTTGATTTTCTTTTTCATGGTGATTCCCCCTTAAATATCGTCGTCGTTATAGTTGTAGCTCTCGACTAGTGGGTCTGTTGGCTGCGAGGGTGCGCCCTCTGTTGTGGAGGTGGGCTGTTGCCCCCCCGAGGAGAGGATGGACTGCACCCTTTGTGCAGATTGCGAGGGATCTGAGTTCTGGGCTGTGGGGGGTGTTGCTACCACATTGGGATTGACCGAGCCCGACCGTTGGGAGAGGGTTTGCGTGATGTATGCGAAGTGTGCCTTTAGCTTTTCGACGTTATCGGCTGGGAAGACGTGGTAGATGCAACCTGTGAATCTCTCGAGGGGTTCTTTTTGCACATCTGCTCCGATTGGAATGGCAAAGCGTTGGGATTTCGAGGCACGTCCCTCTGTGATAAAGCGCTCGAGGGGTGCCTCCCACTGGTCGGTGGGTTTTCCGTCCGAGACCACCACAACGGCTGGGCGATAGATGGCACGGGGTAGGACGGTGCGATCTTCTAGCATTTGATACCCTAAGTCGAGGGCTCCTCCAAGGCAGGTTCTCCCCCCCGCCACCAAGTCGAGCCATCCTCTACCCACTAGGGTTTGGGCTGATTCGAATTTTGTGTGTACTGCCACTTGATCGCAAAATGTGATGATTGCCACTTGGATCTCGACCTCATTCTCTGGCGCTGTTGCGAAGGTTTTGATCATCTGGCTTGCGCACTCGTTGAGTGCTTCGATTTTCTCTCCTGCCATGCTACCACTCACATCTAGTAAGAGTAGGACTGGAAGGATTTTTTTCTCTTGTGCTGCGTATTGTTCTGGATGAAAAGACATAATAGTTCTCCTTTATATGTGTGGGCAGTTTCGAGCTGTGCTCGTGCCCTGATTGATATGATCTCACACTCTAGGTGGAACCCATTTACTAAAATGTAAGATTTCATAATACCATGGGAAAATTTTCTTGTCAAGCTTTTTTCGAAAAAAAGTTTTTTTATTTTTTCCTCTTTGATGGATGGTTTCAAAGACTTGCATTTTTCTACGAGTTATGGTATCATAACTGGGATACAACCACGAGAAAGGATATCAAATACTATGCCAATCAATCTATCTGGAAAACACTACCTCAAACTACTCGACTACTCTGCCCAAGAAATTCGCTATCTATTAGATCTCTCGAAGAACTTTAAGGATATGAAACGAGCCGGGGTTCCTCATCAATATTTGCAAGGGAAGAACATTGTCCTCCTCTTTGAGAAGAGTTCTACCCGTACCCGTT
>JAWXUK010000082.1:0-8185 GCA_044432785.1 Eubacteriales bacterium
GCCATCTCCTTTTTGACGGCATTATCCAAAGCGCCACACAGCGTCTATACTGGGGTGTGTATCACTCAGGGAGAGAAAACCGTCACCTTTCATGAGCATACCATCATACAGATGAGACCGATCACCCATGAAGAGATTTGCGCCTATGTCGCAATAGGGGAGAGCCTGGACAAAGCAGGCGCCTATGGGATTCAAAACCTTGGGGGCTTGATGGTTTCGAGCATTCAAGGGGATTACCACAATGTGATGGGGCTACCTCTCTCACGTGTGGTGGAGGAGCTTGCAGCCTTTGGGATCACACGCACTGATATTTTCACAGGAGCCAAGGAGGGGTAAGGTTGAAGGATTTTTTCAATAAAAATACTGGCATTTTGCTCATCATTTCGGTCCTGCTTACGCTGATTATTGCAGGTGGCTCGGTGATTATGAGTGGCAGTGTCGATCCTATTTCCAATGCCATTGGGGTTGTGGCAACCCCCTTTCGGAATCTGACAGCCACCATCACGAACTGGGGAGAGGAGTTTTACGACTTTTTAATCCACTATGAAGAGATGGAACACAAGGTGGAAGAGCTGGAGATTCAAGTGGCAGAGATGGAGGAGGAACTTCGCATTGGGTCCGATGCCATTCGTCAAAATGAACTATTGCGAGAGCTATTAAATCTACAAGGCCGAAGACGAGATTTCGTCTTTGAGTCGGCTAAGGTGACCTCACGGTCCTTTGCTAGTTGGGAATCTCGTATTACCCTTGATAAAGGGGAGAGTGCAGGACTTGCCGTGGATCAATGCGTCGTAACCGAGACAGGGCACCTCGTGGGGGTGATCACTCAAGTGGGAGAGAATTTTTCCGTTCTATCTACCGTGGTGAGTACCGATATTAGTATGGGAGCAATGGTCTCACGTACCAATAGTCCTGGGGTGCTTGAAGGGGAGTTTTCCCTTATGAATCAAGGGCTGATATCCCTTGGGTATCTTCCGGAGGAGGCGCAACTCGTGGCGGGGGATCAAGTGGTGACCTCGGGTATGGGAAATATTTATCCGTCGGGGCTGATGGTGGGACGTATCATCAGCGTGGAACAAGAACCCTCGGGGCTATCTCGTTATGCCGTGGTAGAGCCTGAGGTGGATTTGAATGAACTATACGAGGTCTTTGTTATTAAGGATTTTGATATTATCGACTAAATCAACACCAATCCAAAGAAAGGGGACGACCTATGACCACCCAAGATCATGTAAAAAAATGGCTCATCTACAGTTTTGTATTCCTTCCTATTTGGATGATTGACTGTTATGTATTAGGTCGCTATCCCATCTATGGCGCTACCCCACTTCTTTTTGTCCTTGCTGTGATGGCAGTGGCAACCTTAGAAGGTCAATTTCCTGGTGGGTGGTATGGTTTAGGGGTAGGACTTGTGTGGGAAGCCACTTATACGGGTGGTGCTGGCGTGATGGTGGTGATTCTCGCTTTGGGGGGTGCCGTCTGTGGGGCGCTGATGCAGTATGTCCTCAAACGTGGAATTGTCCTTTATCTTTTGGGGTCAGCCATCACACTTGCTGGGATTGAAGTAATGTGGATGCTCCATGCAGTATTCCACGGTGCGCCAGCCAATCACCAACTGATATTCTACGCAGGTGCGCAAATCATCCTTACCATGTGTTATGCTCCCATAGTCTATGGGATGTATGGATGGGTCTATTACCGTCGGAATCGCAGAAAAATTCAGCCGTCCAAACGATAGGAGATACCAAATGAATAGCAGAAAACTTGCCTTTCGTTGCATTGGCTTTTTATTGGCTGCATCCTGTTTCTTTTTTGGATTGGGGAGCACCCTTTATACAGCTCAGGTCATCAATGGGGCACAATACACAGCCACTTCTCAACGGAAAATACCAGAAACCGAGACCGTTGAGGTCTCACGTGGGATGATACTAGATCGCTATGGCAGAGTTCTTGTCCAGAACACTATAAGCTATCAGGTGGACTTTAACACGTCGCTGCTTGGGAGTGGTACGACAAGGGGAGATACCCTTGATACCTTGATTCAAATTGCGAAGGAAGAGGGGGTGGAGTGGAAGGACGACCTTCCTGTGAGCACCACCTATCCTTATGAATATAGCAAGGTTGGAGATATTTTCTTCTATCTTCAGTCGGATGATCAAGGGGCGAGTATCCCAACCCTAACAAATTTGGGGAAACTTGCAGTTTCGATGAAGTGGATCACAGATCCCACTAACAGCGAGGGTGCCGTACTGCCGACAGCAACCGAACTACTTGAGAAAATGAGCGTGAGTTTTGGGCTATGGGATCCAAAAGCTGAGACAAATCCACCGATAAATCGTGAAGTTCTCGGTATTTTATACCATTTGTATTTACGAAGCAGAGATGTGAGCTACACGGAATATATCTTTGCCTCGGATGTTTCCATCGAATTCACGGCAAAGGTGAAGGAAAATGGACTGCTGGGCATTAACATTAACCCCATTACCGAGCGAGAATATATGACCGAGTATGCAGCCCATCTTTTGGGTAGGGTGACCCCTATGGATGCAAATCAATGGGAGTATTACAGCACCTTAGGCTATCAAATGGATGATCACGTCGGAAAAGAGGGGGCAGAACTTGCCTTCGAGAGCTATTTGCGTGGGGAAAGTGGTGTTCGTGAACTGGAACGTGATACCCAAGGGACCATTATGTCCTCGTTTTGGCGAGAGGAAGCACAGCCCGGCAGCAACGTGGTCCTCACCCTTGATATTGATTTGCAAAAGAAGACCGAGGATACCCTCGCAGATATGATGGAGCGACTGGCTTCTGATTCTTTGGGAGGGGCTGCTGCCACCGTGATTGCAGTGGATTCGGGTGAAATCCTTGCTGCTGCCTCCTATCCTACCTTCAACCTTGCGCTGTATGGCCAACAATATCAAGAAAATGTGCAAAATGAGCTAAAGCCACTTTTTAACCGGAGCCTATTCGGTGCGTATCCACCGGGGTCCACCTTTAAAATGGTCACAGGGATTGCAGGGCTAGAAGAAGGAATCGTGAGTCCTACGGATAGAATCCTTGATAATGGTCGGTATAGCTATTATGTGAGCAACGGTCCTGCCTGCTGGATTTATAATCAGAATGGGGGGAGTCATGGCTGGCAAACTGTTAGCGATGCCATCAAAAACTCGTGTAACTATTATTTTTACGAAGTGGGGCGCAAACTTGGGATTACGAGAATATCAAATTATGCCTCGATGTTTGGATTAGGGGAGAGCACTGGAGTGGAACTTCCTGAGAGCAAAGGGGTCATGGCGGGGCCAGAATACACACAATCCATGGGAGGGACGTGGTATGACGGTGCCACACTATCGGTTGCCATTGGACAGGAATCCAGCCAGTTTACCCCTCTGCAACTATCGAACTATATTGCCACTTTGGTCAACGGGGGGACCCGATACGAAGCGCATCTGCTCAAAGAGGTCAAAAGTTCTGACTTTTCGACGGTGGAATATGTACAAGAACCTGTGGTGAGCTCAAGTTTGGACCTGGCAGAAGAAAATATGGAGGCAGTGAAGCTAGGGATGAAATCCTTGGTAGAAAGTGGTAGCGTTTCGGCTGCCTTCTATGATCTGCGTACCATGGGAATTGATGCAGGAGCAAAGACAGGTACAGCCCAATTAACCTCGGTCTCGAGTGGTTCGGCAAACGCAGTTTTCGTGTGCTTCGCTCCCTTCGATGACCCTGAAATTGCTATCTCAATGGTGGTGGAGAGTGGTGGATCGGGAATTGATCTAGCACGAGCCACAGCTGAAATCATGGAATACTACTTCAACACAGAGGATAGCAGAGACCTAATTCACGCAGAAAACACGCTCTTGCCCTAGGAATTCTTCAAAATCACTCAAAATGAGGTATATATGCAGGTTATCACCAAATTATTATCTAAAATACCAGAGTTTGCCGAAATTTCTAAGTCGGTAGACCGATCCAAGACACCCATTGCAGTATCGGGATTATCAGCAATTCATCGTGCCCACTTTTTTGTGGGGTTACGTGGGAAATCAGTGGCAGTGCTGCTCTGCGCTGATGAATTTGAGGGTCAAAGATTGCAGAAGGATCTTGCAAACCTCACAGGGGAGGAGGTTGGGCTCCTTGTACCACGTCCCTTTGTCTTTCACAAGGTGGATTCCCAGTCTCATCAGTGGGAAGAACAGCGCATTGCGCTGCTAAGTGGACTCCTAGAAGGGAAGGTTACAATCATTGTTGCCACCATCGAAGGGGTGCTTCAGTCTACGTTATCCCCTGAAACCCTTCGTGCTACGAGCATTCCAATTCAATTAGGGGCGCAGGTTGATCTATCTGATTTGACACAGCGACTGGCGCAGTGTGGCTACACCAGAGCTGATCAAGTAGAAGGGGTAGGGCAGTTTTCTGTGCGAGGGGGGATCCTAGATGTGTTCCCTCCGAACAGTCCGAACCCCTATCGTATTGACTTTTTCGGGGATGAAGTGGATAGTATGGGGGAATTTGATCCTCTTACCCAACGTCGCACCCAAAATGTGAAGGAAATTACACTACTACCTGTGCGAGAGAGTGGAAATGCAAGCTTTTTTGATTATCTGCCCGAGGGGAGCCGTGTGGTCTTTGCCGATTGCAATCGTATTGCAGACCGTGCCAAAACATGGCTACTTCAACTGGAAGAGGATATGAAAATTGCCCTAGAAGAGGGGGGGACACCCCCTGATTTTTCCCATCTTGCCATCACCTATCCCCAGTTTATCCATAAAATTGAAGGGTATCCCGTTCTCTTTTTCGAGTCCTTTGCCCTTTCTAGCTACCCCATGTCTCCACAGGGGTTATTCTCGCTTACGGCTAAGCAGATTCCACCTTTTGGAGGAAATCTTGATAATGCAGTCACCGATATCAAGTTTCTTGCATCCGAAGGAGGGACGACACTTGTCCTCCTTGCCAGTCAAAGCAGGGCAGAAACCCTCCTTGAATTGCTTGAGCAAGAGGGGCTACGAGCGACACTGGACTACGATCTTAAAAAAATTCCTCAAAAAGGGAAAATAACCATTGCTTTGGGTGGGCTGAGTGCTGGATTTGAGTATTCCAGTGCTAAGATTGCAATGCTGACCGAGGGGCAGTCCCTTGCGAAACCTACCACCAAAAAGAAGGTCACCAATCGAGAGAAACTAAAATCCTATGCCGATTTGAGCGTGGGAGATTTGGTGGTGCATGAGCAACACGGCATCGGCCGATTTATGGGGATGGAGCAAATTACAAATGACGGTGTGGCGAAGGATTACGTCAAAATTGCTTACGCTGGAACCGATACCTTATTTGTGCCGGCAACACAACTCGATCAAGTCTCGAAATATATCGGAGGAGGGGAAGGGGGTTCTACCTCGAAGTCCCTTTCGAAATTGGGGAGTGGACGATGGGAGAAGGCCAAGCGAAGCGCAAAAGCATCGGTTGCCGATCTTGCGCAGGGGCTCATCAAACTATATGCCGAGCGACAACGGCTTAAGGGGTTTGCTTTCTCGCCTGATACCACTTGGCAAAAGGAATTTGAAGATTCTTTCGAATTTAGCGAGACCGAGGATCAACTTCGATCCACCG
The DNA here is from genome assembly GCA_044432785.1 of Eubacteriales bacterium. Lineage (GTDB taxonomy): Bacteria > Bacillota > Clostridia > Oscillospirales > Oscillospiraceae > JAWXUK01. Next base: position 5,605 of record JAWXUK010000082.1, read on the forward strand.
AAGAACTAAAGCGAGACATGGAGAGCGAAATGCCCATGGAAAGACTGCTCTGTGGTGATGTTGGGTATGGCAAGACAGAGGTTGCCTTTCGTGGGATGATGAAGTGCGTACAAGAGAGCAAGCAGGCCGCTATCCTTGTACCCACAACCGTTCTTGCAAGGCAGCACTACCTTACTGCCATGAAAAGATTTGCAAACTACCCGATTAACATTGATATGGTCTCACGCAATCGCACGCAAGCTCAAATGAAGGAAACCCTACGCAAGGTCAAGGAAGGGGAGGTGGATATCCTAATCGGGACACACCGTCTGTTCCAGAAAGATTTGGAATTTCGGGATTTAGGCCTGCTCATTGTGGATGAAGAACAGCGCTTTGGCGTGGCGCAAAAGGAGAAATTGAAGGAAAAATTCTCACGCGTGGACGTTCTTACCCTATCTGCTACACCCATTCCACGCACCTTGAATATGGCGCTATCGGGGCTACGTGATATGTCTACCCTCGAGCAACCCCCTGCCAATCGGCAACCGGTTCAAACCTATGTGATGGAAGAGGATGCCGGTGTGCTACGTGATGCCATGTTGCGAGAGCTAGAGCGTGGGGGACAGGTCATCTATCTCCACAATCGGGTGGACACCATTGCGAGAACTGCACGCAAAGTGGCTGAACTTGTGGGGGAAGATGGGGTTGTTGCTGTAGCGCACGGCAAGATGGATGCCGATGAAATCCACCGAGTGATGACCGACATGACAGACGGTACTGTGAATATTTTGGTATGTACCACCATCATTGAGACAGGGATTGACCTTCCGAATGCAAATACCCTCATCATTACGGATGCAGATAAATTAGGGCTAGCCCAACTACACCAAATTAGAGGACGTGTGGGGAGATCCACTCGACGAGCTTACGCATATCTCACCTATCGAGAGGGAAAAATTCTAAGCGAAGTGGCGACAAAGAGGCTCTCTGCGCTGCGAGAATTTGCGCAGTTTGGTTCGGGATTTAAGATCGCCATGCGTGACCTAGAGATTCGGGGGGCTGGCAATGTGCTAGGTCCGGAGCAGTCGGGGTTTGTGCTATCTGTGGGGTACGATCTCTATCTCAAGCTACTAGAGGAAGCTGTTCTCACGGCGCAAGGGCTTCCTCTTCCGGTGAAAAAGGATTGCCTCATTGATATTGCGGTCTCGGCCTCTATTCCGAATCGATATGTGCCAATGGATGAGCAACGCATGGATCTCTACCGACAAATTGCCTCCATCCAAAACAAAGAGGATCAAGAGGATTTGGTGGATGAACTGATCGATCGCTTTGGTGAGCCCCCTCGTAGTGTGCTAAATCTTATCGAAGTGGCCATGATACGCACCAAGGCGTGCGAGTGCAAACTATCGAGCATTGTGCAAAAGAGGGATCTACTACGGTTTCACGTGACGGAATTTGATCTGCCACTGATTTCAGCCATCTGTGGAGTGCCACAATATCTCAAAAAGCTTACCTTTGTGGCTGGAGATAACCCACATCTATTACTGCGACTGCCTCCCAAAGCACAGTTGCTTGACGTAGCGAGAGATTTTTTAGAGGAGATGAGCATGCAAAAAAGTTTGCTCTCCCAAGAAACTGGAAAAAGTTTTTCTAGCGAGGAAAAATAAAATTGGAATAACACTTGAAATTTTGGCTGAAATAGGCTAAAATAGAAGCAAAGTCTTTGATGAACCATGAAAGGAAGATGATTATGAAAATTGATACCAAATTTGGTCAGGTCTCTATCACAAACGACGTGTTTAACACCATCACAGGAAGTGCTGCTTCCAGTTGCTACGGGGTGAAAGGAATGGCATTCACCTCGAAGACAGACGGACTTGTTCACCTACTCAAGAGAGAGTCTATGGCAAAAGGGGTAAAGGTTACCTTAAACCCTGATGAATCGGTTTCCATTGAGCTCCACATCATCGTAAACCATGGGGTCAATCTTGCGGCTGTGTGTCGCTCGATTATGCAAGAAGTGAGCTATGTGGTCACGGATATTACAGGGGTTCCTGTGAAAGATATTGACATCTATATAGATGGAATGAGATTTTAACAACAAGAAAGGAAACCCAAAACAATGAGAGAAACAATTGATTCCATCGCCCTGAAAAAGATGCTACTGCACGCATCTGCTGCACTTTCCAATCAAACACAAATGCTAAATGACCTAAACGTATTCCCTGTACCCGATGGAGATACAGGGACCAATATGGTGCTAACCTTTTCGGCTGGTGCGAACGCCATCGAGCGTTCCACCCCTGACACCGTTGGGGAAGGAGCGCAACAGTTTGCCTCTGCGCTGCTCCGTGGGGCTCGTGGGAACTCTGGGGTTATTCTATCCCTCCTTTATCGTGGATTTGCCATGGGATTCAAAGATTGCGAGACCGTGGACGCAATCACCTTTGCCATTGCAATGGACTATGGAGTTGCTGCAGCCTACAAAGCAGTCATGAAACCGGCTGAAGGGACCATCCTTACGGTCTCACGCTATGCTGCTGCAGCTGGTACTGGCAAGGCACGAGAAACCATGTGCATTGAAGAGGTTCTCGCTGCTGCC
>JAWXUK010000083.1:0-8135 GCA_044432785.1 Eubacteriales bacterium
AATTGATTTTAGTACGAGCAGGTGAGAAAATCCCCCTCGATGGACTGGTACGCAAAGGGTCTAGCTCGTTAGACACCAAAGCACTCACGGGGGAATCGCTACCTCTCGACGTCTCGGAGGGTTCGACTGTGCGCTCGGGGTGCATCAATTTAAGTGGATTGATTACCATTGAAGTAACCCATATTTATGCTGATTCGACGGTGGCAAAGATTCTTGATTTAGTCGAAAATGCTGGGATGAGAAAGTCGAGATCGGAACGATTTATCACAAAATTTGCAAGATATTACACGCCTATCGTTGTGATTTGCGCATTCTTACTTGCTGTTGTTCCTTCGCTATTAGGGATCGGAATTTGGCAGGATTGGGTCTATCGTGGGATTTCCTTTCTTGTTGTATCTTGTCCTTGCGCTCTTGTCATTTCCATTCCATTGGGATTTTTTGGTGGAGTGGGTGGCGCTGCGAAACATGGGATTTTGGTCAAAGGTGGAATTTATATTGAGGAGCTCGCAAAATCTGAGGTGGTTGTTTTTGATAAAACGGGCACCTTGACCAAGGGTGAATTTTTTATTCAGTCCATCCACCCTGTGGGGGTGAGTGAGCAAGAACTTTTGCAACTGGCAGCCACTGCAGAGCAACATTCTAACCATCCAATCGCAAAATCAATTGTAAATTCTGCAAAAGAACCACTGGTTGCAGTGGATAGCAACGAAGAATTGGCTGGATTTGGTGTGATAAGTCAATTCAATGGAAATCGATTTGAGGTTGGTAATGGTCGGTTGATGGCTCAAATCGGGGTGGAAGTCACGGAAGATGAAATAGTTGGGTCTGTGGTACACATTGCACGAGATGGCGTCTATCTTGGGTATATTTTGGTATCGGATGAGCTGAAATCAACCAGTAAAACTGCCATTTCTTCCCTAAAAGAACTCGGAATTCGCAAAACTGTGATGCTTACAGGGGACAAAGCGCAAACTGCTGAGAAAATTTCGCAAGAACTAGGACTCGACTTGGTTCACTCGGAGTTACTACCACAGGACAAAGTGGATCGACTCGAGGAGGAACTGGTTGGAATTTCGGGAAAACTCGTCTATGTGGGGGACGGAATCAATGACGCACCCGTTTTGGCACGTGCTGATGTCGGGATTGCCATGGGTGGCATGGGGGCACAAGCTGCAATCGAAGCTGCTGATGTGGTCATTATGAATGATGATCCTGCAAAAGTGGGAGTGGCGCTTGAAATTTCGAAGAAAACGATGGCAATTGTCAAGCAAAATATCGCATTATGCTTCGTGGTCAAAGGAGTGGTGCTCTTGCTAGCAACAGGTGGTTTATCCAGTTTATGGGAAGCGATTTTCGCAGATGTCGGGGTTGCTGTGCTAGCGATATTGAATGCGATGCGAGCAATGAATTATAAAGATAAAAGAAAAAGTGTATAAAACATTGTTTTGAGACGCATAATACAGCGTAAAGGTGCCTACTCGTAGATGATTTTATGGCACTGTGCGAGGGAGTGGATGTCCTGTCAAAAAAAAATCAATGAATATTGCGAATAGTTCTTGACAAGGAAATCCTTATGTGGTAGAATCAACTTAGTTAGTATTTGCTCACTAACCAAAAATATGAAAAGGTCGTGTTATTATGTCACTTATCGGAAAAGAAGTCGCTGATTTTGCAGTGCAATGTTATCAAAATAAGGAATTTTTTGAGGTCACCAAAAGCAAAGTCCTCGGAAAATGGGCAGTATTTTTCTTCTATCCTGCCGATTTCACCTTTGTTTGTCCCACAGAATTAGAAGATCTAGCCAACAAATATGAAGAGTTCAAAGGACTTGGCTGTGAAGTGTATTCGGTGTCGTGTGATACTCATTTTGTTCATAAAGCATGGCAAGATACCTCCGACACCATCAAAAAAATCAAGTTCCCTATGCTTGCTGACCCAACAGGTGCTTTGGCACGTGATTTTGACGTGATGATCGAGGATGCTGGTTTGGCAGAACGTGGCACATTTGTTGTCAATCCTGAAGGAAAAATCGTTTCTTACGAAGTATTAGCTGGAAATGTTGGACGAAATGCAGATGAGCTTTTGCGTCGTGTGCAAGCACTACAATTTGTGGCACTACACGGTGACGAGGTCTGTCCTGCAAAGTGGCAACCAGGAGCAAAAACATTAAAACCAAGTCTTGACTTGGTGGGTATGCTATAAAAATAAGATGTATTCACGAGGTCATGGGAGTATCCCATGACCTTTTGTTTTAGAAAGGAAAATTATGGAAAATTTATATGATGTGATCATTGTGGGTGGTGGACCAGCCGGATTATCTGCTGCAATTTATATGGCAAGGGCTAAATATCGGGTTTTAGTGCTTGAAAAAGATAAAATTGGTGGTCAAATCACTATCACATCAGAGGTGGTCAACTACCCTGGTGTCTACCAAACCAGTGGTACCGAACTCACCACAACCATGCACAAACAAGCCGAGGGATTTGGCGCAGAATTTCAATTTGCAGAGGTGCTAAGTATTGATTCTAGTGATAAGATCAAAAAAATTCGGACAAATCAAGGTGAATTCTCTGCCTTGGGTGTGGTGCTGGCGTTAGGTGCTAATCCCAGAAAATTAGGGTTTGAAGGGGAGGAAACCTTTCAAGGACGAGGTGTTGCCTACTGTGCCACTTGTGACGGAGAATTTTTCAAAAATATGGAAGTTTACGTTGTGGGAGGAGGTTTTGCAGCGGTAGAGGAAGGGGTTTTTCTGACGAAATATGCCTCGCATGTTCATATTGTCGTGCGAAAAGAAGAATTCTCTTGTGCTAAAACCGTAGCTGATAAGGCGCTAAATCACCCCAAAATCACCGTAAATTTCCAAACAGAAGTGGAAAAAGTATCGGGAGTCAATACCGTAAACAGCATTGTATTAAAAGACAAAATATCGGGTGACACTCGCACAATTACTGATGAAAAAGGTCTCGGAGTCTTTGTTTTTGCTGGATATGTACCCAATACAGGGTGGCTAGGGGATGAAATCGACCTGGATAAAGGTTATATCATTACAGATGAGTTTGGTAAAACCAATGTTGAGGGAATTTATGCGGCCGGTGATGTCTGTATTAAGGAGTTGCGACAGGTTGTGACTGCAGTATCGGATGGTGCTATTTCGGCGACCTCTCTTGAAAAGTACGTCGAAGCCCTCCACCACGAGCTCGATTTACCTGAATTGATCGTACAAAAGGGACACAGTGAAGGGAATAGCGAGCATCATCATGAACATTTTTCTGTCAATTCTGAGGATGGGAACGAATTTATCAGCCAAGAGATGGTAGCCCAACTGCAACCAGTGCTTGACCAGTTTCAAGAGGAGGTCATCATCAAAGCTCAGATTGGAACCGATGAATTGGGAAGTGAATTACAAGCTTTTGTACAGGAATGTTCCAATCTTACCCCTAAAATCAAGTGTGAATTGGTGAAAATAGAGGAATCTCAATCCTATATGGATCTATATCAAGGAAATGGCACATTTACAGGAGTACGCTATCAAGCCATCCCTGGTGGGCACGAATTTAATTCTTTCTTGATTGGCTTATATGTTTTGTCTGGTGCAGGAAAACCATTGGAAGCTGACGTTATGGAGCGTATTTCTAACTTGAAAACTGCTAATATACAGGTTTTTATCACATTAGCTTGCAATGTTTGCCCTGATGTTGTGGTAGCATGTCAACGCATTGCGCTTTCAAATCCTGAGATTAATACAACCATTATCGACGTGGCACATCAGCCTGAGTTGCGCCAAAAATATAACATTATGAGCGTGCCTTGTATGGTGGTCAACCAAGACATCGTTCATTTTGGAAAAAAACAGATGGATGAACTGCTAGATATTTTAGAAAACAGCTAAATTCACAAAAAAGCGCCCCTTTTGTTATGTCAGTATGATATCATACCACTCACAAAAGGGGTGCTTTATTTTTATTTCTTGATACAGGAAAAATATACGATAGAACCATCTTTTTCAAGAAAAATATCTTGATATTTTTCTTCTAAGGTCGCTTTTACCTCTTCAAAACTCTGAAATGGAGGGGTGAACCATCCTTTTTTGCTTAAAATTGACTTCACTAGCCAGTCTGTGATCTTGCTTTCTTCTTTGATATAAAAACAAGATATAAACTGCCCAGAAGGCTTTAATACACGGTGAATCTCGTCATATGCCTTCATTTTGTCTGGAAATGCGTGGAAACCATTCATACTTATCACAATATCCTGAGAATGCTCCTCGAAAGGCAGATTTCCTACGTCTCCTTGTTGTAGGGTAAGATTTTCGCAGCTCCCTAACTTCTTTTTCGCTTGAGCTAACATATCTTCACTATAATCTAGGCAAGTGATTTGCGCTTTTTCTAACTGTTTCCACTTTTTTTGCGTAAAAACAGCGGTTCCCACAGGAACGTCTAATAGATTACCTTGGAAATCGTCAGGGATTTTTGATAGAATTTTTTCGGCAACCTCGCAATCGTCTACCCCTGCCCAAAATATTTTCATGTATAGCTTACCCCAAAAACTATTTTGGGTTAAAATATCGTCATAAATATTTTCGGAGGCTTGATATGCTGTCTTAATTTTGTCCATGATAATACCTACTTTCTTTTCTACTATAAGCTTAGCATAGACTAACTGTATTGTCAAGTGTTACCTGAATCATTCAAGTTCAACGTAACAAATGCGACGCACTATTTCAGGTTTCAGATAGTTTTTGATGGTTGTTTTTCCAAGTATCGTAGGGGAGGAAATCTCCACTAAATTCGACATCTGTTAGATTAAATGCAGTGATTTCGGATATTTTTATCAACTTATAATCATTTTTAAAGCAAAATAAGTGGATGCCATCTGTTTTGAATACATAGCTTAAGGGAACCACTTCAACCACATCATTTATTGTTGCATAGACCTTTAGATCCAAGCAACGATTGATCTGTGAGAAAATATCTGTCTCAAAATTAACGGGTGGGGCATAGAGATCGAGAAAGAAGTGCTGACTGACGTTTTGTTGAAAAAATTCTGTCAAGTTTGGGTCAATAAGGGTGAGTTTATGGATAATTTCCTTATTTTGAGGGTTGGCTGTGAAGGTGCGTGCGATATGTAGCGCCGTTACCATGTGACCGATATCTTCGGGGGTGAAAAAAGATTGCGAGAATTTATAGGACTCGTCTAAGGTTACCCCTCCACCGGAACCTTGCTGACAACGGACTGGGATTCCAATTGCCGAAAGTCTGTCGATATCACGCTCAATGGTTTTTCGGCTTACCTCGAAGTGGGTTGCGAGTTCATGATACGTGGATTTTTTGTACTTTAGCAAAAAAATCAGTAGCTCAAGTTGTCTGTTTTTCATGGTTCCCTCTCCTTTATTTAGATATGTTTCCATGATATCATATCTTGGGTGGAAAAGCAAATGAACTCCCTTTTGAGAAGGTTTGCCCCTGATATGAGATTTTTTACTTGACTCTCACCTGAATTTGTGGTACAGTGAATAAGGCTAGGGGAAGGAATAGGCTTTTCTTTTTCCAATGGTATACTTTTTGAAAACAAGACGAGAGAGGGGGGGCACCCATGCCCCAAGAGATAAAACTTTTTCCCCTGATTACGGTACGGGTTAAGAGAGAGCGTGCTGTGATTGGGCCTGGTATGCTCACCTTATTGCAGGCGATAGATCGGCAAAATAGCGTGCGACAAGGGGCTGAGGAGATGGGGGTTTCCTATTCAAAAGCTTGGACCATGATACGCACAGCAGAACAGGAACTAAGCACCCAGTTGGTGGATCGACAATCCGGTGGAGCGACTGGTGGAAGTGCTACACTCACCGATGCTGCTAGAGCCCTATGCAAGCAATATATACAATTCAATCAAGAGATACAGTCCTACGCAAATCAAATCTTTGATCAATACTTTACTCAAGAGCAGATAAATCTGCCAAATCAGAAGGAGAACGTAACATGAAACAACCACTATTTGCCCTTGTGGTGCTCGCTTTAGCTGTCACATTGGTATCTTGTTCCACGTCATATACTGACCTCGAAATCACCACAGCTCCAGAAATCACAACTCCAGATAGCACCACCCCAGACCAACCGGAAGAGGATGGCGCCATTGTGATACTAGATCACGCAGGACGTGAGGTCACCCTCCCCACAACAGCACAAAGACTTGTGAGTGGATACACCGTGACCACCTCTATTTTCATTGGCTTAGGGCTAGAGGAGCAGCTCGTAGGGATTGAAATGAAGGCTGAAACACGCCCTTTATACCCTTTGGCAGCCCCCCATTTGCTCGAGGTTCCAGGTGTGGGAACCTCGAAGGAGTTTGATATTGAGGGGACCATGGCGCTTGCACCAGATCTCGTCGTGCTCCCTATACGTTTGGTGGAGTCGGCAGAAACCTTTGCAGAAATGGGGATCAATGCCATCTGCGTCAACCCTGAAAATGATGCTCTCTTAGCAGAAGCGGTGGATATGATTGCCCGTGCCACTGGCACCGAGGATCGAGCTCGTGATCTTCTTACCATGGGAACCGAAACGCTAGCAGAAGTGGCAATTCGAATCGCTGATCAGTCTGCCCCACGAGTGTATTTTTCGAGCGAGAGCGATCTGTTGGCAACTGCCGGAGCGCAGATGTATCAAAGTACCCTTATCGAGCAGATCCACGCAGAGAATGTGGCAAGTACCATCGAAGAGACCTACTGGGCAAACATCTCCTACGAGCAACTGATCGCCTATAACCCTGATTATATTATCATCGCCCCTGCTGCCTCTTACGGGGTGGAGGATGTGTTGTCCGATCCTAATTTGCAATCACTAGACTGCGTGAAGGAAAACAGAGTGGTACAGATGCCTTACGCCGTGGAATCATGGGATCTTCCTATGCCCTCTTCCTATCTCGGATCCCTCTGGATGGCAAGTGTTTTCTATCCAGATTCTTATAGTAACCAAGATTTCCTTGACGAAGTAGTGGCATACTACCAAGAATTTTATGACTTCGACGTAGATACCACGCAATTACAATAAGCCATGAGACGGCGTATCGTCTATGGTGGCGTAGTCCTTCTGTTGGTAGCTGGCTTTGTGCTCTCGCTTGTCACAGGGAAATATCCCCTTACCTTAACTGATTTGCTCTCGGGGGATGAGACCTCTCTTCAAGTCTTTTGGAATCTGCGCTTTGCACGGAGTGTCATGGCGATGGTTGCTGGGTTTGGACTGGCTATGACTGGTTATGTATTCCAAACGGTGTTTCAAAATCCCATCGCCTCTCCTGATATTATGGGGGTTTCCTCTGGTGCTTGTGTGGGAGCAGGGGTTGCCATCGTTTTTCTAGACGCCTACTCGGGTGCCACGGCTCTTTTCGCCTTTTTTGGGGGGATTCTTGCTGTGATGCTCTCTATGACCTTTGCACGGCTCTCTCCTGAGAGCAAGCTCGCTACCTTTGTCCTGTCTGGTGTGGCAGTCAATGCCTTGGCAGAGGCGCTTCTCATGCTCATTAAGATGACGGCTGACCCACTGGGTAAGCTTGCCATGTTAGAGTTTTGGACCATGGGTTCCTTTGCTACTGTGACTGCAAAGGATACCTATCTCACCCTCCCCATGGTCTTACTATCTTCGGTTGGGTTACTGCTGATGTATCGACAGATCACCCTACTCGCTCTGGATGGCGAAGATGCCAAAATGTTGGGGGTTTCGGTTGCGAAGGTGCGCTGTATCGTCATTGTGCTTGCTACCTTAGTGGTCAGTATCATTGTGAGCAATGTGGGGAGGATCTCTTTCATAGGACTGATCGCCCCTCATATTATGCGATTGCTCACACGCACACACTCGGTGGGTTCGATGTTTTTCTCGGGGCTACTGGGTGGTGCCATCATTCTTTTTGCAGATTCCTTGGCTCGCAGTTTGGGGTCGGCTGAAATCCCGATTAGTATCTTAACCTCGCTCATTGGTGCCCCTATTTTGATTTGTCTTGTGCTTAAAGGGGGTAAAATGTCATGAGTTTGTTAGAGGTATCCCATCTATCGGTTGCCTATTCAGGGGTGGAAGTGGTAAAAGAGGTCTCTTTCGCTCTGGAGAAAGGTTCCCTCTGCGCTCTGCTCGGGCCCAATGCAGCTGGGA
>JAWXUK010000084.1:0-7936 GCA_044432785.1 Eubacteriales bacterium
CAGTCCGAAAAAGAGGGTGGTGAGGTAGAGTCGGGTCAGTTCCTCAAACTCTGTGACATCAGGTTGGTATATTGTCATGAAAAAGTTGGTGTAAAAGTCTATGATACAGAAAAATGCCGTGAGATAGGCGAGATAATAGTAGTACGGCATGGAGAGTGCTCGTGCTTTTTTGAATTTTGGGACGAGGTAAGCGAAGAGGACAAGAACGAGGCGATGCTGAAAGAGATTTGCCCCTGCGACGTAATAGTTGACAAGGAGAGGGGCATTGTGATAAGGGTTGCCAATGCCAAACGTGAAGAGCATATCGAACGGGAGGAGAAAAGCGAGGGTGATGATGGTGGCAGAGATCATTTCCATGATAGATTTGGTGTAATACGCAGATAACAGCATCAAAAACACCACATTTGCAAGAAAAAAGATGGGTTCTGGGGTGTGACTTAAATAGAGTAGGTTGAGGGCGAGACTGTGGAGGGCGAAGATAGTAAAGGTGTAGGCGATTTTCCTTTTTTTCTCGAAACAGGAGGAGAGCACGAAGTAGACAGCGAGGGAAAACATGGGCTGAAATAGGACGTAAAAGAGGTCTCCACTATCCATGAGATACCTCCTTTTCGAGTGCGACAAGTCGGGCTCGCAGATCTTTGAGGTTGCGTGTACTAATCGGGATTCTGTCTTGGTTTACCATGATAATTTCTTTGGATGAGATTTTGTAGCAGTGATTGAGGTTGACGAGGTAGGATTTGTGGGTGGAGATGAAATTATTGGGGAGCTGTTTGGTGATTTCGGCGAAATTTCCGTAAAAAAGAGCTGGTTTGTGTGTGGTGACTAGTTTCATCTTTTTTCCTTGGGATTCGAAATACAAAATGTCCTCGAGCTTGATTTTATAACGGTCGTGACGGATGGAATATTCAAAGAGTCGGGTGTCACGTTCGGTTAATTTTGTCACGAGTTCCAAACAATGTTTGAGTTTTTCGGGCTTAATGGGTTTACGGAAGAAGTTGAGAGGTTGAACATCGAAGAGTGCCTGTTCGTACCCTGTTTTGGCTGAGATGTAGAGGATTCTGGTGATGTGGTCGTCTAGTTGGTTGCGAATGGTCTGCCCTACGGCGATTCCGTTCATGGATTTCATCTCAATGTCGAGGAAGAGGAGGTCGAACCCACCATGTTCTTGCATATAGCGCACGAGGGTTTCCCCCTCGTAAAAGGGGGTGATGGTGCAGTCTGGGTGGAATTGGGTGATCATTTGCTCGAGATTTGTGCATAGAGAGATATCATCGTCGCAGATAGCGATTTTCAACATGGTGGCACCTCCTTTTTGTGGTTTTTAATTACAATTTACATCGTGATTTCATTGTACCATAAATTTTGGTGGTTGTGTGAGATTTGGCGAAAATGGCGCAGTTTTTGGAATGAACGAAAAAATCCCTTCCTGAAAATAGTGAATTTTCCGAATAAGTCGTTTCATCTTTTTGCTATTTTATCATGTCTCTTTGAACTCAAAAGTTGCAGAGCCTTGCCCAGATGACCAAGCCATCATGAACCCAACTCGACGACATCAATCACAATGCGATGATAACTGGTGTGGGTGAACTGATAAACCGTTGCATTTTGGTTGTTTTCCTCTGGTTCAGCGTTCCAAATATAAGAATCTGAGTATCTCTTCTGGGATTCACTCTTCCAAGGAAGGAAATACGAGGTAGTATCTGGATTAAATTCCATTTGTGGAGCATGAACCATCAGTAAGTGCGTGTAGTCAAACTCGTTATTGGCATTAAAAAGTGGACTTCCTTTTGCCGTATGAGAACTATAGTAAAAAAGAGGGGTTTCGGTCAAATCCCCACTCTTAACCTCCTGTAAATCACTGTAAAATCCCATCACTCTATCCAAAGTTTGTAGTTCCATTGCTCCCATCACAGGAATTGTGACTGCGAGACCATAAAATAGAATACTAGCAATCACGATCTGCACCTTGGTTCTGAAATGGAAATAATGTTCCGATTTTCCAAAACTTTGGAACATTTTCACGAATGCGCGAAGAAAGATAGGGAGTAGACTAACACTGAGTAAGATTGATATAACTGCTGTTCCTAACGTGCTGTAGAATGCAGCAGAGAGCATGGATTCGGCTGGCGAGAGGTCGGAATTGTAAAAATATTCTCGTATCATCTTAGGAAGTAGCATAAATACCCCTCCTTGCACCACCAAAAGTGCGATTGAGAGCAAAAATGGCTTGAACATGGCAAATTCTTTTTTGACGTTAACTGTGGTTTCTTGGTTCATAATTATTTCCTCATTTCTTAATTTTGGTGAAAACACCATAACATATCATAACATAAAAATGAGAATGTACAAGGGTGCTATCACAAACGACGTGTTTTGTTCACAAACAACATAAAATTTCGAACCGTCAATCCTGATTGAATAAGAGGATTTCTAACAAAAATATATTTTCTTCTCTCATAGGATAGGTCTTATTGACCTCTTTGGTCGGTGATACCTTCTTCTATTTTGGATTTCAACACTTATGTATAGCGCAACTGACCACGAATGGCAATAGATAAAACAGGTCGTTTGTGAACAAAACACGTCGTTTGTGAACGCCACCTTGTTTTTTGGTACGAGGAGTGGTAGCATAGAGGGGATGGAATCATTGCATTTATGAAGGAGGCATACCCATGTCAAAACCCCTATATCGGTTACTATTTAGAGGGGAAAATGGCATAGAACTGACAAATTTCAAAAATTTTACCATGACTTTGTGGGTGAAGCAGGGGGAAATAGTGGAGCAAACCGTAAATTTCATAAAAACAACAAAAATAAAGGAGAAAAAAGATGTTAGAAATGTTATTAGCTGATGACTACTGGAAATCCATGCTCATGGGGGTTATCCCTGTTGGGGTATTTGCACTTATCATTATGATTTGGGTGAAAAATGCGAACAAGGACATGAAATCTATGCTTTCTAATCTGTTAGAGGAGCAAATTGCCGATCTGAAGGACAATCAAGTACTTGGATTCGACCCACAAAAGAGCACATGGACCCAAAAGGCGATGATTACAAGAGTAACCGAAAAAGGAAATTCCGTGGCGCTGAAACTTTTGTGGTTTAATACTGTGATTCAGGGGCATGATTCTACGGATGATTTTCAATATGCCGATATTAAGATGAAAAAGAAAGAATTTGAGGCGAAAAATCTTCAAAATCATGCTGTTGTTACCATGTTTATCGACCCCAACAAGGGTGCGAAGATTATCTAAAAGGAGTATAAGTTATGACACTAAGCTGCGAAAAATGTCACGGAACCATGACATTATCCCCTGATAAAACCACAGCTACCTGTGATTTTTGCAACACAACAGTGTTGATATCACAGGAATTCAACACCTCTGGATTCCATAAATCCTTAAACGAGATTCAAGAAGAGAGAGATCGTGAGCTGTACACGATGGCAGTGCAGGCCTATTCTAATATAAAAACAGCACCCATTGGCTCTCAATTTGAAATTTACCCACAGTTAATCACTTGGCTCGCCCCTCTTGCCACGAAAAATTACGAAAACAGCCAAACAATGTTGGAAGATTGCAAAAAATCCTTTGAACCTGTCAAAAAAACAATTATGAAAAGACGGCGAACTGCTTTGGCACTTTTCTGGTGTATTATTTTGTCCATGGGGATGTTTCTCCACATAAACAAGTCAAGTGAGGAAAACGCCCCTTATAAAGAAGCAACGGTTCTCTATGAAAATGGGGAATATTATGAAGCTGCCACGGCTTTTTTAGAGATTCGTGACTACAAAGACAGTGGAAAACTTGCCATCGAGTGCTTTTACTACTATGGTGAGGAGTTGATGTTTGAACAGAACTATGTTGAAGCCATCAAAGTTTTCACTATCGTGGAGTATTACGAAAAAACAGAAGTAACTTTGAAAGAGTGTCGGTACCTGTACGGCTTAGAACTGATAGAAATGGGCGAAATTGAAACAGCTTTGGATATGTTCACCCTTGTTGGGGACTATAAAGAGGCGAAATCATTGTCCCTAGAGTTAAATGATACCTATTTGGCGCAATTAGTGGAGGAAGGAAGTTTGCACTTGTTGGTGGAAAACCTAGCAAACTATAGCAGTGAAACCATTGCAACTTTGCAAGAAAGTATCACCAAAAAAGGCATAGAACTGGCACAAAGCACCATGCCATCTCGTGCTGTGTCCTATTTTTACGCATTATATACTTATTTCGGAGTGGAAGAAGCGAAATATGTTTGGTCTGCACTGATTCAAGACCCTGTTGCGATCGGAGAGTACTTTATGCTTGGTGTTCACACGGATGGTACGGTATCTTCGACCGGTTTTAACGATAAAGACCAAGGAAATGTGGGGAATTGGAGCAATATTGTGGGGGTTGCTGCAGGATTCCAGCACTCTATCGGACTGCGAGCCGACGGTACAGCCGTGGCAACTGGCATGGACTACGATTCTCGTTGCAACGTAACAGGTTGGACAGACATGGTACAAGTAGCTGCAGGGGATCACCACAGCAGTGGTCTGAAATCCGATGGAACTGTGATTTCCCAGGGCAGTTTCCTGAAGATAAAGTCCGATTCGTGGGAAAATATCATTCAAATTGATAGTTCTGGTGGCGCTACCGTGGGTCTTTGTTTTGATGGGACCGTGGTTACCAATGATCACACCAGCGAACGGGAAGAGATTGCAGAGTGGAAAGACATTGTACAAGTATCAACCAGTGCTCAAAATATCATTGCTTTGGACAAATATGGTCAAATTTTCGTGGCTGGCTCGAATAATTCTAACCAAAATGAAATTTCTGACGACTGGGAAGGTGTTGTGAAGGTTGCTTCTGGTTCTGGACACAATATTCTTTTGTTTGAGGATGGACGTGCGATTAGTTACGGTAATAATCGTTTTGGAACTTGTGATACCTATGATTGGGAAAATGTAGTGGATATTGTGGGGGACGAAATGTATAGTATTGGACTGAAATCTGACGGAACAGCCTACCTTGCAGGGCTTTTAGAGGTGGAAATGTATGAAATGATTTCTGGATATTACAGTGAACAGCGCTTAAACGTGGATAAATGGAGAAATCTTGCAGTGGATCCACTTGCTAATGTGGATTTTTCGTGGTAGATGTGGTATAATGAGGAAGGGCAATCATGTACAAAATAATCAAGCAAAAAGTATTTCTCGCAATGCCGATGGCATGATTTGCTCCCTATTTGTTTTTTTGAGTCCAACGCTTGAAAAACGATTCAAATTCACCTTCGAATATCGAAGATAATCGTGATATTTCCATCTCTCCCTTCCTCTCCATGTTTCTATTCTCTTTATCAAAAAAAGTCGTCACCGACCAAAGAGGTCAATGACGGCTTCTGTGCGAAATTTCACGCTCATAATAGATGGTTATTGATCGACATCATCAACCTTACTCTTGCTATGGTCAATCTACCAATGACGATGCCCCGTTCACAAACGAAACAGTCACTCCCTTGCTTTAGCGTAAAAATTATGGTAAAATAAAATAAAAAGACTAACTATGAAAAGTCAACCCCTAAATGACAAAAAGTTAGAGAAAATTTTCAGAGCTAAATTTCTGATGTTCATAGCAAAAATGGCATGCCGACCAGAGTGCCGTAAGCCACTCAAAAAAACAGTATGTAGGTGAAAAAGTTAGAAAGCTTATGCCGCTACTTTATAGGTTTCGCCCGACTTCTGGAGCTGATAAATGACCCTTACCAGCTTCTTAGTGGCATGGGATAATGCCACGTTATAATGCTTCCCCTCGGCTCGTTTCTTTGCTAAATACTCCCTGAAAACAGGGCTCCAGTTGCAGACGAATTTGGTGGCATTATAAAGAGCATACCGCAAATATCGTGATCCCCGTTTTTCCATTTTTGCATGGGTGGAATACATTTGCCCAGACTGGTACGTAGTGGGGGACATCCCAGAAAAAGCGAGGATTTTATCTGGAGAACTGAAACGAGAAAAGTCTCCGATTTCTGCTAAAATCATGGCACCCATACTTTCGCCAACCCCTGGGATGGAGAAGATTGGGGAATCAATTTCTTCTAAAATGTTATGAATTTCCTTTTCGATTTCCCCGATTTCTTCATCCAATGCTTGCACTTTTTTGATGGTGTTTTTAAGTTCCAATGCTTTTGCATGGAGATGTGTTCCAATGGAATTTCGAGCAACTTCTTGTAACACACCTGCTCTATACTTTCCTATTCTGCCTTTAGACGCTGTATAAAGAACAGTGGTCAATTCAGCTAAATCTGCTTCAGCTATGGATTTCGCACTAGGATATGTGGTCAGCAGAGCATAAACAGAAGCCAAATGGAGCTTAGAAAAGAATTGTTCTAGTTCAGGGAAGAGAATTGTCACCAAACGAGAAATGCTTTGTTTCAACTTGGCACGTTCCTGAACCTTGTCAAAACGATAACGAGTGAAGGATTTCAAGTCCTCGCTTTGCTGTTGCTTGCTAGAATAAGGTTGTAAGTCTAATTCAGAAAAAAGCATTTTTGCAATGGAAATGGCATCCGTTTTGTCTGTTTTCGTTTTTCGCAAAGTTTGGCTTTTTCGGTAAAGATTGGTGTGGAGTGGATTGAGTACAAAAGTGGTGAAATTGTTGCAAAGAAGGAAAGATAGTACATTCAAATGATAATGACCTGTGGCTTCCAAAGCAACTTGAAACTCCGTTTTTTCAGAAGATACGGAATTGGTAATATCAAGTAATTTCTGGAAACCTTCTTTGGTGTTTGGGATGGTAAATGGCTTTTGCAGAACCTCACCTAGTTGGTTCAAAATAACGCAGTCATGCTTGTCCTTCGCCACATCAATGCCAATGTAATTCATGGTAAAATCTCCTTTGTTTTTTGATACTGTTTTAAGACCACAGGGGATCTTTGCCATCGTAACCTCGTTCTAAATAAACCGTCAAAGCGGTATCTAACTAATTAACATGCTGCAAAGATTCTGTGGTTAGAGCCTTTTTAAAACCGTCATGCGATAGGAGAATCTAACTAATCCACAGTATCTTAGAACAGTATAGCATATTGACCTTGGAGAGGGTCGTTAAACACTACTACTATATTATACGAGGAGAAAACCATGCTGAAAATAGCCATCTGCGATGACTGTGCCGAACATCAAACAGTGGTCAAAGAGTTCTTGAAAACATCGAATAAATTAACTGTCCCCTATGAAATCGAGTCATTTTTTCATGGAATCGAGCTCTTAAACAGTCCTCATCTCGGTGAATTTCACCTAATTTTTTTAGATATTGTCATGGAAGAAATGGACGGAATTACCACCTTATCACGTCTAAAAAACCTCAATTGTTACATCATTTTTATGTCAAGCACCAGCGACAGAATGCGAGAACTTTTTCAAAAAAATGTACTTGGTTTCTTGGATAAACCTCTTCAGAAACCAGATTTTGAAGTCAAACTAGAGGAATTTATCGCACTTCATGAAAAAGAGCAAAAGAAGTACTTCACAGTGGAGAAACAGGGAATTCCACAACAAATCCCAGAAGCAGATATTTTATATTTCGAGAATTTAGGACATTATATCTACTTATATACCACCCATGAAGTGATTGAATACAAAGCAAAAATCGGAGATTTATGGAGAAAACTTGAAGAAAACCCTGTCTTTGCCATGCCAAACCGTTCCTTTATCATTCATCTAAAGTATACGGCTTTGTCCTCGAAAAATACTTTGGATGTAGGGAATTGCAACAAAATGACCACGATTTCCATCGGTAGAACACGAAAAGAGGACACATTATCTCGTTTTATTTCCTATGTTAGTGGAAGAGGGACGAGGGGAGACTAAATGGAATTATTATATACCTTTATTTTTGTAGTGCAAGGGATTGTGCATGCCCTCGCACTGAAGTTTTTACATGATATTTACTTTCG
>JAWXUK010000085.1:0-7905 GCA_044432785.1 Eubacteriales bacterium
CACGGAGGGTGTTATTTTGGTGGACGGCGTTCCCATTCGAGACTACACCCAGGAGCAGTTGCGTGAGAAAATGGGGCTGGTTTCCCAAAAAGCAGTGCTCTTTCGGGGCTCTGTGACCGATAATTTAACGGTGGGTGCCACAACTCCCCCCACAAAAGAGGGGTTAGAGCAAGCAGTGGAACTCTCGCAGTCCAAGGATTTCGTGGATAAAATCGGACTGGAGGGGGAGATTTCCCAAGGGGGACTCAACCTCTCTGGTGGGCAAAAGCAACGGCTCTCCATTGCACGGGCACTCTTTAAAAAGCCTGAGATCTACCTCTTCGACGACTGTTTTTCTGCTCTCGACTACAAAACCGATCGTATTTTGCGCAGTGAACTGCAAAAATCTACCGGAGATTCCACCAAAATCATGGTGGCGCAACGGATTAGCACGGTCAAAGATGCTGATAAAATCCTTGTCCTCGACCAAGGGGAATTGGTGGGGATTGGATCTCATCGTGATCTGCTTGATACCTGCGAGGTCTATCGTGAAATCGCACAATCTCAACTCTCGAAGGAGGAACTTGCCTGATGAGTGATTCGAATAATCGAAAAGGTCCACCACCTGGTGGATTTGGACCTCCTGGTGGGCGTGGTCCTGTGGAGAAACCCAAGGATTTCGTGGGGAGTTTGAAGAAAATTCTCGCCTATTCCAAAGCATATTTTCCCATGATGCTGTGCTCGGTGCTCTTTGCCATCGTTGCCTCGAGTTGCTCCCTTGCAGGGCCTGATAAGTTGCGTGAAATGACCGACCTCATTATGGTGGGACTGCGTGGCGAGATCGACCTAGACGGGGTATCTGCAATCGCCTACACCCTCATTGCACTCTATGTCACTGCCTTAGTTTTCGGGTATGCGCAAGGGTTTATCCCTGCCACTGTTTCCCAGAAAATCTGTAAGAAAATGCGTGCAGAATTGGTGGATAAACTGGATCGGCTTCCCCTCTCCTACTTCGATGGGCGCTCCTACGGAAATATCCTCAGTATTGTGACAAATGACGTGGATACCATCGGTACCAGTCTCAACCAGAGTCTTGCTTCGCTCATCAGTGGGATTGTCACCTTTTTAGGGGCACTATTCCTGATGTTTTTGACAAATAGTACCATGGCCATCTCGGCGCTACTCTCCACCATGATTGGGTTTGTTTTGATGAAATTTATTATCTCGAATTCCCAGAAATTTTTCTCGGCACAACAGGAGGAACTGGGAAAACTCAACGGTCATATCGAAGAGAGCTATACGGGGCACACCATCATCAAGGCGTACACCAGTGAGCCACAGGTGGAGGAGACCTTTTTCCACAACAACGAGGCACTCTATCGTGTGGTGTGGAAGGCGCAATTTGTCTCTGGCTTGATGATGCCCATCATGGGTTTTGTAGGGAACTTTTCCTATGTTGTTGTCTGCGTGGTGGGTGCTATTTTAGTGATTGAAGGGTCCACCACCTTCGGCGTGATTGTCGCCTTTATGATCTATATTCGGATGTTTACCCAACCTCTTTCTAGTTTGGCGCAGGCTGCCACCACCCTACAAGGAGCTGCAGCGGCGAGTGAGCGTGTCTTTGAACTGTTGGCGCAAGAGGAGCTCTCTGATGAGTCGGGGAAAGTCCCCTATCAAAAAGAGGTGACCGGCGAGGTCCACTTCAAGGAGATTAAATTCGGATATCAACCTGATAAGCTCATTTTAAAAGGATTTTCGGCACATATTAAGGCCGGACAAAAGGTTGCCATCGTGGGGCCTACTGGTGCCGGCAAAACCACCCTTGTCAACCTGCTCATGCGATTTTACGAGCTTAATAGTGGTGATATTCTACTCGATGGCACCTCTATCACCCAAATGACACGGGAGGATCTGCACGACCTCTTTGCCATGGTGCTGCAAGATACTTGGATGTTTGAGGGAAGCATTATGCAAAATATTGCCTACTCTAAAACCGACATTACCGAGGAAGAGATCATCACGGCTTGTAAGGCAGTAGGGATTCACCACACCATTAGTACCCTACCACAGGGGTATCACACCATTTTGAGCGAATCCACCCTATCGGTGGGAGAAAAACAGCTCATCACCATTGCTCGTGCCATGGTCAAGAAGGCAGAACTGCTGATTTTGGACGAGGCCACAAGCTCGGTGGATACTCGCACAGAGCTTCTCATTGCGCGTGCCCTCGACACCCTTTCCCAAGGAAAGACCTCGTTTATCATCGCTCATCGGCTCTCCACCATTAAAAATGCCGATTTTATTTTGGTGATGAAGGATGGGGACATCATCGAGTCGGGCAATCATGACGAGCTCCTCTCGCAATCTGGATTTTATGCAGATTTGTATAACAGCCAATTTGATCCAGACTAGGATTTCCCCTCGACAAACCATCTCCCCTCCTCCTCGAAGAGGTAGCGCTCTTTTCCTTGGATACGCACGGTGTATCGCATCCCACACCCCCCTACCTTGGTAGAGGCGGCTGGTCGACGGTCGAGCACTTTATCAATCATGTAAATCGTCCCGTTCTCCCACGCTAGGGAGAGCGGGCGTATTGTTCCCTGCTCATTGACGGCGAGGTGAACCGGAAGATAAACTTTGGTCATACAGATTCCTCTTAATACATTCCAGTGGGAAGGATGATTTCCACCCCGTCGGTGTCCTTCTCTTGGTTGTGGAGACAGGCATTATAGATCGCCTTTTTGCCGTATCTCTTGCGAATTTCTTCGATGGCGAGGTCAATTTTCTCACGTTTTTCTTGGGATTTGAGGTCGGTATAGAAATCTAGTTGGACTGGATGATCCTCTTCCTCTAGGTAAATGGCACGGAGCGAGACCGATCGCACCGTACTTCTCCAGTCGTAACTTTTCTCGAAGAGGGCGAAGCACTCCTTTGCAATGGTGGTTGCCGACTGTGTGGGGAAATCCATTTTGCTTTGCCATTGCCGTGTCATAAGTTGGTTATCTTTGATGGAGATTGCCACGCCGTAGGCTGTTTTCTGGTAGAATCGCAGTTTACTTCCGATACTCTGTGCGAGGGAGAGCATGAGGTGCCACACTTCGGTGGGGGTTTGGAGGTCGTGGCTTGCCGTGATGCCGTGTCCGATGGATTTGATGGGTGGGGGGTTGTCGAGGGTGCGCACCTCGGCGTTATCTATGCCGTTTGCGAATCGCTTGAGCTTTAAGCCGTTGACACCGAACCACCGTTTGAGCAGTTTATCGTCAAGGAGTGCGAGCCCTCCGATGGTTTTGATATCGAAGGCGTGAAGACGTTTTGCAGTGGCAGGCCCTACCCCGAGGAGATCGGTGACAGGGAGGTGCCACACCTTTTCCCAGAAGGTATCTCGCTCGATGACCGTGATGGCATCGGGTTTTTTCATATCAGAGGCAAGTTTTGCGATGCTTTTATTAAAGCTCACACCAATGGAGACCGTCAAGCCGAGTTCGGACTTGATGGTTTGTCGAATGGATTCTGCCACTCCCCTACCGTCCTTTGCGCCACTCATATCAAGCCAGCATTCGTCCATGCCGTAGCTCTCTACTCGATTGGTGTGTCGACTGTAGATCTCTTTTGCGAGGTTTGAGAATTTGAGATATTGCTCGTAATGTGGGGGGACGATGACGAGATCAGGACACTTTTGCTTCGCCTGCCAAATGGTCTCCCCTGTGCTTACCCCGAACCCCTTTGCCTTTTGATTTTTGGCGAGGACGATGCCGTGGCGCTCCTCCTCGGCTCCACACACTGCCACAGCATGATTGCGCAAAGAGGGGTCGAGCATACACTCCACCGAAGCGTAGAAGTTATTCATATCGCTGTGGAGAATGATTCGTTCCCGTTTCATGGTGCCCCTCCTTTCAAATGATGGATAGGAAATCTGTGCGTGCTATCTCCACCCTTCGGGGGGAGATAGCACATTTCTTTATCATAGCAAGGCTCTAAGCGAAGTTTAGAATCTTTGTTCTACGGCTATTTGTTCTAGTTTACACCAAAACTGGAGGGATGTCAAGGTTTTTTTGCTTCCATTAAATGGAAAAACCCACGATAAGATTATCGTGGGTTTTTGTTCTCTCGTTTGAGGACGAGCAGGACCAAGAAAAAAGTGACAAGTTCTGCGCAGGTCATGGCAAACCAAATGGAGCTAGGATCGAAGAGGACTGGCAAAATTAGGATAAATCCACTGCTGATCACAAGTCCCCTACCCACCGATAGGAAAAACGCAATCTGCTGTTTCATCACCGATTGAAAATAGTAGGTTGCGTACACATTAAAAGGAAGAAGCAAAAACGAGGTGCCATAGAGTCGCAAAATGGTGGGTGCCATGGCGAGTACTTCTGGGGTGGGTGTCATGAAGATATGGACGAAAGCGGTTGGGAAGAGTAATGTTGCGCCAAACCAGAGCAGGCTTAGGACTATGATGGTGACCACGTTATATCGAAAGAGCAATCGGATGCGATCGTGCTGTTCTGCGCCGTAGTTTGCCGATAAAATCGGTTGGGATGCCTGTCCCACACCATAGGCGCAACACTGCACAAAGGTGGCTACATTGACGATGATGCCGTAAATTGCCAGTGCGTCACTCCCTAAATAGCGCATGATTTGGATATTGAAGAGCATGGTCAAGATCCCCATGGCGATGTCCACAAAGAAGGTGGAAAACCCAAGCGAGAGGATGCGTTTGGTCTTGGTAAGCACTTTTTTGGGTGGTACTAATTTCAAGGTGTTTTTGGGGGACTTGAAGTGGGTGAGCATGATGGTAAGCGAGAGTGTTGCCCCCAAACAGGTTGCCATTCCTGCCCCTAAAATTCCCAAGTCGAGCACGAATACAAAGAAGACATCCCCCACAATATTGAATACCCCACCTGTCATCACGGCTTTTGTCGCCAAATCGGGATGATCATCATTTCGCAAAAAAGATGCCATGTACATCATAAAGAGGTAGACCGGAAGGGTAAATTTAACCGGTATGAGGTATTGAAGAGCAAGGGGGACGAGGGTATCGTCTGCGCCGAGTATTCGCAAAATGTCCTCCTCAAAACAAATGAGAGAGCCCCACAATAGCACGGATAATAGAGCTGTTATCAGCAGTCCCACCGTGAAGTAGCCGTTTGATTTCGTGGTGTCTTTGGGGTGGGAGTTTTTGGCGATGTTGAATAAAATGGAACCACCAATTCCTGTGAGCATTCCACAACTATACACCACATTCCAGATGGGGGCGATGATTGCCATGGTTGCCGAGCCGATGGGTCCGTGATATTGCCCCACCGCCATCATGTCTACCAGTCCGTAGACCGATGGTAAGATAGCTCCTCCGAAGGAGGCGAGGAGGTATTTTTTATAAATTTCTTTGATATTTCCTGTGACTAGATTCATTCTTTTACTCCTAAACGCAAAAAACTGGATAAATGAGTGCAAAGCACGTCATCTTATCCAGTGAGTTATCCAACACACCCTCCGAGTGAACTAGGGTCATATGCAATTAACGTAATTATACCAAAACTGATTGGCATTGTCAAGATTTTTTCACACTTCTTAAAAATGGAACCCCCCATCCCTGATCACGAGATCAAAGATGGGGGTTGGCTTAACTTCCTCCCACAACGAGGAGGTAGACGATGGTAAATAGGAATCCAAAACCGAACATGAGAAGGCTATAGGAGAGTGAGGATGAGAGGTGGAACTCGATGGACTCTCGTTTACGCTTGTTATCGTCTCCATGGAAGAAACTATCAGGGACTTCGAGAGGTTTTGACCATTTCAGTACGGCATGGGAGACCAAGACATCCATAATGACGTCGAGCAAGCGTGCCGTCACACCAAAGACAATGGAAAAGGTACCCATGAGGGGATAGTAGATCTTCTCTTGAAAGGTATCTTTCAGGAGGTAGAGCTCTCCGAATTCTGCGTGCTCGTTCTTGGTGAGCCAAGCCCGTGCATAGACCGTAATCATCCAAGCCACCACAAGAGAGACTGCAACATATTTGAGGTGAGAGAATCCGAAGAAATGGATCTCGCCCAAAGAATGTGCGTGGAAATAAGGCGCCACGTAATCTCCCAGTGCCATGCCGATGGTTTGAGGGAAAATCCCCATGGCGATCAGTGCCGTTGCCACGACAGAGAGGGCGACGAGTGTTTTTGGGGTGGCATAGGCTGTTTTCGCAAACTCTGTTTTTGGGGAACGCACAAACAAACAGAGGTAGAGCCGTATCAGATACGCAAGGGTTACCCCCCCTGTGAGGAGAAATGCCCACTCGAATAGTTGGAAGAACTGGGCTCCTTCCGTCATGTGCATGTACTCGACCAATCCCTCGTGCAGCAAACTTTTACTCGCATAGGCAGCACCAAGTGGGATACCCGAAAGGGAGAGCGCCCCCACCACGAAGAGAGCGTGGTAGAGAGGTTTCCCTCGTCCGAACCCTTGGAGTTCTTCCAGTTCGAGGGTGCCTGCATTTTGGTAGGCGATTCCAGCGAGGGAGAAGAGCAAGCTTTTGACAAGACTGTGGGTGACAAGATGGAGAATCAGTCCGTAAACCACCACAGAATTGTGCTCGCCCAAGAGCGAGATCAGTGCCACACCCCACAGTAAAAATCCAATTTGCGAAACCGTGGAATATGCCAAGACACGTTTGAAGTTACCTGCCCACAGGGCGCACAGTCCACCCAATGACAAGGTGAGAGTGGCGAGAATGAACAAGATCACTGGAAATAATTGATCACTCGAAGCACTGAGCATCACCAAAATGCCAAAGACACCTGTTTTGGTGAGAAGACCAGAGAGCAGTCCACTAGCTGGGGCTGGGGCATTGGTATGCGCCACAGGGAGCCAGTCGTGAAGGAAGAACACCCCTGCTTTGATCCCTAAGCCGAGGAAGAGGAAGATCATACCAATGGCGTGGACCCCACTTTCGGGGTAAGAGTCGGTGAGTAACAGATCAGGTGCCAGAGCCGAGAGCAAGAATAATCCGAATAAAATGGACATACCACCCATCACACCATAGGCGAGGTAGCTAAACGTGGCAACAATCCCTTCGCTAGAGCGATTTTGTGCCACCCATACCACACTCGCAAAGGACATGAGCTCGAAACACACAAAGAATGTGAGCCAATCGTACGATAGGAATACCCCTATACATCCCAGTTGTACCAGAAATAAACTGACATAATACATAGTAAGTTTGCGCTTGGAGTGCTGAAAATATTCTCGACTGGTGATGACGCTGACAAGCCACATCACGCAGGTCAAGGTGCACAGCAAGCAGGATAGTGGGGTGGCTAAAAAGGCGATTCCCTTGTGCGAGAGCAGAGGGAGCCAAACCTTCTCAGTGGAACCTTCCATCAGAAGGAGAATGGATATCACAAAGGATAACGCCGAACCGAGGAGGGAAATTTGCCACAAAGTGCGTTCATTACTGCAAAAGGAACACAGGATGGCAGTACACAACGGTATCCCGAGGAGTAACAATAGTTCCATTTACACTCCTCCTTTCAAGACAAATTCAATCCCTGTGGAGATCTCGTTTGCCATGAGTGATCCCACCACCATGAGTGCAGTGATCATGACCACCGTCACACGCATGGATTGTGGCGCAGCCTTGATATCTGGGTTATTATAGTAGTCCCACCCTGGGAAATAGGCAATATACACCACTTCAAAGATATAGACAGCAGTGAAAAATGCCGAGAAAATCAGCGCTATCACACCGAAGATGGCACCTGGTGTTTCACTAAGGAGTAGACTTTCTGCCAGACCGAATTTCGAGAAAAATCCACCGAAGGGGGGCAGGCCAATAAGACAGAGACCACAGATGGTAAAGCACGCCATAGTGGTCTTCATGCGATAGCCGTAGCCACGCATCTCCACTACTGTGTGGGCGCCATTGGTGTAGATCA
>JAWXUK010000086.1:0-7878 GCA_044432785.1 Eubacteriales bacterium
GCGAAGCAATATGCTGGCGATGTCTGTCTTGAAATTGTTAACGATGCACTTCAAATCTTCGGTGGCTCTGGCTACATGAAGGGAATGGAAGTGGAGCGTGCCTATCGTGATGCCAAAATCTGCACCATCTACGAAGGAACAAACGAGATTCAACGTATCGTCATTGCTGCCCACCTCATTGGCCCTCTTGCGAAGGATCGCTCTGCCGTGGCTACCAAAGCGAAAAAAGCAGGAGAGACCGGAGATCGCAAAAAGACCATCTTCGAAGGCACACCTGCTGAGAAAGTGGAGCAACTTGCCAAAGCACTTCAAGCCGACGGCTACGACTTTACCGTGGGTATCCCCCTCGACACCCCCATCTCGCAATCCGAGCGTGTCATCAGTGCTGGTAAGGGTATCGGTGCCAAGGATAACATGAAGTTCATCGAACTGCTCGCTACCAATATGGGCGGTTCTGTGGGTTCGTCACGTCCTGTTGCCGAAAGTTTGAAATATCTGCCACTCAACCGTTATGTCGGTATGTCGGGACAGAAATTCAACGGAAACCTTTATGTGGCTTGTGGTATCTCGGGAGCCGGTCAGCACCTCAAAGGGATCAAAAATGCCACCACAATCGTGGCAATCAATAGCAACAAAAATGCTCGCATCTTCAAAAACTGCGACTACGGTATCGTAGGCGACCTCGCTGAAATCTTGCCACTACTCATCAAAGCTTTCGACACAGGAGCACCAAAAACCGAAGCACCTCCTATGAAGAAGATGAAACGTGCCACCATCAAAAAGCCCGAGCGTAGCTATCCTCTCCATATCTGTAATGGTTGTGGATACGAATACGATAAAGAGATTGGCGACGAAGAAAATGACATCATCCCAGGCACAACCTTCGACAAACTCCCAGAAGAGTGGATCTGCCCAGAGTGTGCCGAAGATAAAACAATGTTCATTGAAATTTAATAGGAGGCAATTATTATGAATTGTGTCAGAAACATTACCGATAACCTATACTATGTTGGAGCGGACGAACACCGTCTGAACCTCTTCGAAAACATCCACCCCATCCCTCAGGGCGTGTCCTACAACTCCTATGTCCTACTCGACGAGAAGACCGTCCTCTTCGATACTGTGGACTGGGCTGTGTGCCGTCAGTTCATCGAAAACGTCGATTTTGCGCTCAACGGTCGTCCCCTCGACTATCTTGTGATCAACCACATGGAGCCCGACCATGCCTCTTCCCTCCAACATCTTCTATTGGTTCACCCTGAATGTAAGGTAGTGAGTAACGAGAAGGCATTCCTCTTCATGCATCAATTTGGCTTCGATATCGGTGATCGTGCCGTTGTGGTCAAAGATGGGGATACCATGTCCTTCGGTAAGCACAACTTCGCCTTTGTCTTTGCTCCTATGGTGCACTGGCCTGAAGCCATGGTTGCCTTTGATACCACCACTGGAACACTTTTCGCTGCAGATGCCTTTGGCACCTTTGGCGCACTCAATGGTATCCTCTTCAACGACGAAGTGGACTTCGATCGTGACTGGATCGACGATGCCCGTCGTTATTACACCAATATCGTTGGTAAATACGGTCCTCAGGTCCAAGCCCTCCTCAAAAAAGCAGGTGGACTTGATATCAAGCTCATCTGTCCTCTGCATGGTCCTGTGTGGCGGAGCGACTTTGGCTACATTTTGGATAAATACAACCATTGGAGCAGCTACACCCCTGAGGAATCTGGTGTGCTCATTGTCTACGCCTCTATGTACGGCAACACCGAGCAAGCTGCCTGTGGACTTGCCTCTCAACTGGTGCGCAATGGTTGCACCAATATCCGTGTGTGCGACGTCTCCACCACACACGTATCCGAGCTCATTTCCCTCGCCTTCAAATATAGTCACATCGTGCTCGCCTCGGTGACCTATAACCTCGGTATCTATCCCATGATGCTCACCTTCCTACACGATATGAAGGCGCTCAACCTCCAAAAACGCACCATTGGTATCATCGAAAATGGTACATGGGCTTGCACCGTCGGAAAGTTGATGACCAAAGAGCTCGAAGGCATGAAGGAAATGACCATTCTAAACGAAAGCGTGACCATGACCTCTGCCATCAACGAGGCAAACGAGCCCGACCTTGAAGCCATGGCACTTGCCCTCATCGAGTCCATGAAAGGTTAATTTCTATGGATCAGATTTGGACTTGCAACCACTGTGGTGGTCACGACTTTTTCGTCGGGAAGCAAGTAGCCTATGCCGAGATCACCAAGGTAGGCACCATGAAATCTGCCTCTCTCTTCCATGAGGTGTGTCAGCATTGTGGCACGGTCAACCGCTCTTATGTTGAAAACCCGGAAAAATTCGTGAAGAAAAAGGTATGTGACAAGGCTGTGTGAGTCCATTCTATCAGGGCACTTTTCATAGAAGGTTCTGGAACACAGCAAAAAATGTACCCCTCCCCCTTCGGGGGAGGGGTACGAAAATCCAAGACACATCGAACAGAATATCATTCCATGCCACCATCCAATTTGGACGGTGGTTTTTTCTTGCATTCCCACCTCAAACCTACTCCATTTTCAAAAAAATATATTTTTCCAAAATAAAGGTTGACAAGATCACTACCTTAATGTATTATGTACTTAGTACAGTAATTAAATGGTACAATTAAATCGGAGGTGATAACCTTGGGCTGGCAATTTAACGACCATTCCCCACTTTATCTGCAAGCAGCAGAGATCCTCAAAGCTGATATCCTCTCAGGGGAGTACAAAGCAGGGGAGAGATTCCCCTCGGTACGTGACCTTGCTGTGATGGCATCGGTCAACCCTAACACCATGCAAAAGGCACTGATCGAACTGGAACGAGCCGGCTTTTTGCGCAGCAATCGCACCACAGGACGTGTGGTGACAAGCGACCTCGCACGGCTCTCGCAAGGACGAGATGCCGAGGCAGATACCCTCGTGACCCACTTCATGGATGGCATGAAGCAACTGGGTTTCACAAAAGAAGAAACCATCCAGCTATTGGATAAAAAGGAGGAATCTTATGGCACTCATTGAAGTGAATGCACTCACAAAAAAATACGGCAGACACACTGCCCTTGATAATGTTACCTTTGATCTGCAAAGTGGTCGGATTATCGGACTGCTCGGACCAAACGGAAGTGGGAAAACCACCCTTATCAAGCTCTTTGCCGGACTGCTCAAACCCACCCAAGGGGTCATCACCATCGACGGTCAGCCCATTGGACCCGATACCAAAAAAGTGGTCTCCTATCTCCCTGACGTGAGCTATATCGCTGACCACAAAAAAATCCGGCATGTCCTTGCCTATTTCGAGGACTTTTATGAGGATTTCAGCGTGGAAACTGCCGAGAAAATGCTCCGTAACCTGGGTATCGACTCTAATGCAAAATACAAGACACTCTCCAAAGGTACCAAAGAAAAGGTGCAACTCATTTTGGTGATGAGTCGCAAGGCGAAGCTCTACCTCTTGGATGAACCCATCGCAGGGGTGGACCCTGCCTCACGGGATTACATCCTCAACACCATCATTCAAAACTATAATTCACAGGCATCCATCATCATTTCCACCCACCTCATCTCTGACATCGAGAGCACTTTGGATGACGTGATCTTCATCAACCAATCCCACTTAGGGCTTGTCTCGACGGTGGACGACATTCGCTCCCAACACGGCAAGAGCGTGGATCAATATTTTAGGGAGGTATACCGATGCTAACGAAATTATTAAAACACGACCTGCACAACCTCCTCATTTTGGTGGGCCCCCTCTATCTTGTGGCACTCTGCCTTACAGTGACAAACGGCATTATCTACCGTTTGAACGTGGTCTTCGACGTTGAATCTAGCTTCATATCCGGCTATATCATCTCTACCATTTTCGAGATATTCGGCAGCTTTAGTGGGTTTGCCATCTTTGCCATTATGCCTGTCACTGCCATTTTATTTGCAGCCCAACTTTATAAAAGCCTTTTCTCTCGTGAAGGATATTTGACCAACACACTCCCTGTCACTGCACATCAAATCATCCTCTCGAAGACCCTCGCAGGTGCCATCGTGACAGTATGTTCCACCCTCGCCATTGCTGCCCTTGGTTTCCTCTTCGTAGCGATCATCGACCCTGAAGCTCTCGCTGAGGCACTGGCAGACATCCCAGATATCTTAGACTTTTTCGGCTATCTCGATGAAATTGGTTTGATTATAATCTCTAGCTTGGCGCTTGGTCTTGTGATGACCTTCTTTGTCCCTCTTCATGCCACTTTTTCCTTCGCCCTTGGACATCTAACACGTTATAAAGTGGTGATGAGCATCGTCTACTATGTGGTCCTGCAAAATTTCGTGGTTCAGGCCATCAATGCAGCCATCATGATTTTCTGGTCGAATAACGAGTATTATTTCCTCGAGTCCCCAGAAGCCATGTCCCAAATGATCTTCACTTTCGCCCTTGCCTATGCAGTGCTAAGCGTGGTCTTCTACTTCGCATCGGTTCATATCTTGGATAAAAAGCTAAACCTCACCTAAGCCCCCCTCTCTGACGCAAAAATACCCTGTTGCCTTGTCGCAACAGGGTGTCAGATTGTCAAAAAAGTCTCTTGATAACAAGTCTCGCAGAGTTTCGTCCCTCGGAAGGGGCGAAACTAAATCAAAATCAGTCTTTTTCTCTGGCTCTGCCAGAGAAAAAGCACTTCTCAAGAAAAAATAGCGACAATTTCGCCAGAAATCGAGCTGTTTTTTCTTGCTTCCCAAATCTATCGAAAAAGGCTTTGCCTTTTTCGATAGGTAGCACCCTGTTGCCTTGTCGCAACAGGGGGTTTTCATTTAATTAGGGGTGTAATGGGTCTTTGTAGCATCTGAGGAGAGGATATTTCTCAAGGTTTTACGCTCGTGGCTAAGCCCACACTCTTGGTAGAGGTTTTGTAGCACATGGAAGGTATGCTCTTGAGATTCGACATGAATTCGCCCCTCTAAGTCCAAATCATCTCCAATTTTTCGCCCTGAATAGCCGAGGAATTTTGTGAGCACCTCTTTGGCGAGTATACGAGAATATCGTGGAAATGCCCTGTGCTTTGGGTCGCTATCGTAGGTATGAATGTAGAGTTCGACACTTGTTTTATTGGTCATGGTGCGATAGATTTCCTTCCACCAATAGGCATCGCTATCCCCCATCGACATCCCATAGATGCAGATGATATCACTCTCACGCACGGTTTCCTTTGCGCTCTCCACCCTCTCTGGATTCATATGTAGATTGCACAATGGTTTGACGAAATCAAGGGAATCTTCCTCGTTACGCAAGAGGGTGTTTTTACGAATTTGCGAGATATTGTCCACCCCCATAATCATGGGGGTGCCCACCGTACCATAGATATTGATATTGCGATGAAAGTTGAGTCGATTATCTATCACGTTGATATTTTCGAGGATGGTGGCAAGGAAACTAGTGTAGTTGAAATTGATGAAATTGGTGTTGATAAAGGTGCGATCCCCAAACCGTTTTCCCAATTTCTCAGCGAGGTCGAGGTCGAGGTCGAGACGTGTTCCAAATTTCGCAAGGGTTTCGAGTTTTCCTTCGCTTAGCTCAAAGTGCTTTTCAATCTCTTCTAAGTAGTCGGATAGATGAATAGTGAGATCGCAAAGACACTCGATATAATCATTTAACACCAAAGCTTGACTGCTAAACTCTCCGATAAATTGCTCTACTTGCGACCATGTTGCGTTTTTCATTTCTCGTTTGATGGCATTTTTAAAGCGATGGAGCACCTCACTATCCATGGATGACTTGGTTTTATTCAGATAGTAGTCGGCAAAATCGGGAAAACCGGTCTTTGCACCGAGGTTGAGATCAAATCCGTTTCCAAGGAAGATTGTGGCATTTGTTTTGTATACATTGCTAAAGCCGATGGAAGTATCACTGTTGCTGCCGTTACTTGAATTCATAATGGATCCTCCTCTTTTTCTTATTATACATCCATTTTAACATACAAAAACACCTATGTCAACGTCATTCCATGGGCAATCCCCCCTTTTCACCCCCTCTCTCTTGTGTTTTTTTGCTCGTGATTGGTAATTTCTATGTTCATTTCAATGCAAGCTCTTTGCGTGGAGCTTTTCTGCCTGTATAGTGTTGATCCTTCTCTTTTTTGTGTGCCATCATTTTTGCTAATTCGCAGATAGGAATGGGAGAGATCGCAAGCGCTAATACCGTCCCCCACTGTCCCCCCTCTAGGTTGACCACGGAAAAGACCTCTTGACAGATTGGTAGGAGGAGAACGGCGAGTTGCAGTGATAATCCCACCAAAAATGCCTTGTTCATGGCTGGATTACTCCAAAACCCGAGTTTGAAGAGGGATTTATCCTCACTTCTGACGTTGAATGCGTGGAATAATTGCGAGAGGGTCAAGGTGGCAAATGCCATGGTGTTCGCCACTTGAGGGGCTGTCTCGGGGGTGCTATAATACCCCACGCAATAGGCAAGAAGGGTGAGACATCCCACCATCACCCCTTGCCAACACAGTCGCTCGGAGAACGATCGGTCGAAGAGGGAGTCCCCTCCCTGTCGTGGGGGATGATCCATCACCCCTTTTTCCACGGGCTCCACCCCTAGCGCCAAGGCTGGTAGGGTGTCTGTCACTAGATTGAGCCACAGTAATTGCACTGGAATGAGTGGCATCTGTGCAAAACCGAAGAGGGTTGCCACAAAAATGGCGACAATCTCGCCAATATTGCACGAGAGGAGGTAGTGAACTGCCTTGCGAATATTGGCATAGATGCCACGCCCCTCCTCCACTGCTTCTACAATGGTGGCAAAGTTATCATTGGTCAAGATCATCTCGGAGGCACCCTTTGCCACGTCGGTCCCTGCGATTCCCATAGCGCAACCAATATCGGCACGTTTGAGGGCTGGGGCATCGTTTACCCCATCCCCACTCATCGCCACCACTTGTCCTTGCTTTTGCCATGCCTCTACGATACGCATTTTATGTTCGGGCGAGACCCTTGCAAAGACGGTGAAGGAAGAAATCTCTCGCTCTAAAACCTCCTGTGGCATGAAGTCGAGCTCCTCCCCTGTTGCTGCCCAATCCCCTGGTCTGTAAATATCCAGTTGCTTGGCAATTGCGATGGCTGTGGTACGGTGATCCCCTGTGATCATGATGGGTCGAATCCCTGCACGGTGGCACTGTGCTACGGCTTGTTTTGCCTCAGGACGTGGTGGATCTGCGATGGCAAATAAGGATAAAAAGGTG
This sequence comes from Eubacteriales bacterium, assembly GCA_044432785.1. GTDB lineage: Bacteria > Bacillota > Clostridia > Oscillospirales > Oscillospiraceae > JAWXUK01. The sequence goes on from JAWXUK010000086.1 coordinate 7,259, forward strand.
AGCCCCTGTTCCACTACGTCGCTTGATAGTTTATGTGGTAGGTAGGCGAGTTTGCGCTGCGCCACTGCTATCACTCGCATTCCTTTGCGAGCCATGACCTCGTTGCGTGCGATGATCTCCTGTCGCTCTCGCAGTGTAATTGTCCCCCTTGCCCCTTGGGTGCAGCGGTCGAGTAGGACATCGGGTGCACCCTTCACCAGTACCAAATATCCCCCATCGGGGTGGGGGTGAAGGGTGGTCATGAGCTTACGCTCGGAGGTAAACGGAATCTCTTCTATCGTGGGGAAGGTGCGAAGCAGTTGCTCTCGTCGCACCCCCTTCTCAATCCCATAGACCACTAATGCCTGTTCGGTGGGAGACCCTGATAGTTTCACCCCTGATTCATCCTTGGTAATCACCACGTGGTTGCAAAGGGTGGCACACCTCATCCCCTCTTCCTTACGATCGAGGGAGAGGTGGAAGCTCTCTTGTACTGTCATTTTATTTTGGGTGAGGGTTCCTGTCTTATCGCTACAGATCACCCCTGCACTTCCCAAGGTCTCGACGGCTGGCAGTTTCTTCACGATGGCACCACGCTCTGCCATGCGCCCCACCCCCAAGGCGAGGACGATGCAGCTCGG
>JAWXUK010000087.1:0-7874 GCA_044432785.1 Eubacteriales bacterium
GACAAACTTTCCAGAGAGCACTATGCACCTATTCCACCCCGATGATAGACGAGAATATAAGAGGTTTATCATCCAAACACTGTCAGGAACTAGCAAAAAAGCACAATTACGCATCAAAAACAACACAGGAAGTTATCAATGGTACGAGTTCTTTAATATCAGCGTGAGATCTCAACAAGGTGAAGTATCTGAGATATTGGGGCGCATCAAAAACATCCAAAATCAGTATGTTATCAAAGAAGAAAACGAAATCCTAAATCGCCATTTCATCGCATTTCAAGAACTATCCAACGATCTTCTCTACAAAATCGACGTCAAAAACAAAACTTTGTACCATTTATTAAAAACAGATCGTGCTGACAATGTTGGAAGAATTGTGCCAAACTATATCCATACCTTTGTGGAATCTCAGATTGTTCACCCAGATGACGCCCGAGCTTTTGTCCAATATAGCAAACAGTGGTTTAAGGGAAACGTACAAACATTTATTGTCCGAACTGCGTTTGATGCTACAAACTACGTATTAACCGAAATTCGTGGGCAAAAAATCCTCGATAACGATGGAGTTCTGGTCGAAATACTTGCGTGTGCATCAAATGTGCAAGAAGAATATGATTTAAAAGAGGATAATACCCTCTTAAACCAATATTTAGAGGCAATGCAGGCAGTATCCGACGATATTTTGTATCGTGTAGATGTCAAAGAGCAGACGTTGCACCACCATATCCAGACCCAACATCTAGGTTATGAAGGACAGGTAATCCCAAATTATTTAGAAACACTGATCAAAGATAAAATTGTTCACCCTGATGATGCACAGGCATATCTAAACTATCAAAAAGAGTGGCTCGCAGATAAAATCGAGGATGCACAAGTAAGATTCCGCTTTGAATCCGAAGAATATCAGTGGTATTCAATCAAGGGGAAGAAGATTTTCAACGAAAAAGGGGATCTCACCGAAGTATTTGGAAAAATGGTCAATGTGCAAAAAGAACGAGATTTGAAAACAAATTTCTATCTTGTGACCCAATATTTAAACGCCATGCAAGAATTAACCAAAAATATCTTATTCCATATCGACGTGCAAACAAAGACCTTTTTCCACAGCGACCCCAACGCACAAGGATTTGGTTTACCCATTCAGATTCCCGATTTTATCAACAGCTTTATTGAAAGAAAATTTGTACGTCCCGAAGATGCCGATGCCTATCGTGAGTATTCCGAAAAACTACTCTCTGGCGAGGCGATGGAGTATCAGATTCAAGCAGCTGTGGGTGAAGGTATCTACGAATGGTTTGATGTAAAATGCAAGTTTATCTATGATGAAAATGGTCATCCTACCGAGATTTTTGGTATGATGGAAAACATTCAAAGCAAAAAAGAACTAGAATAATGATATGCTACACGAATCACAACTACCTATAAGAGCATATTTCTAACCTAGAACGCACTTTATAGTAATATTAACAGAAAATAATATACGAAAAGAGAGTATCATGCAAGATTTTAAGTGTCCTCAATGCTCTGGAGAGCTAAGTTATCTAGAGGGGCAACCCTTCGTCATTTGCGATTATTGTGGTTCCAAAGCGGTGCTACCCAATATGCCAACCATTGTGCGAAAGATAGTGGTCGAGCTTGGAGATCATCGTGAAATAACCGTTCGTGGAGAGACTATAAAGGTTTCACCCTATGTAGGTGACCAAGATTTAGACGAACAAGCCGAGCTATTAGACGAAATGTTTCGGCTCATATCCATAGGAGAGTTCGAGGAAGCAAAGAAACTTGTATATATCGTCGATCGCAAAATAAATATCTATAATTCCGGATTCATTGCGTTGCAACGTGTCGGTATGACCATGATTAAGTTCAAATTCAAAACCGAAGAAGACATTCTAAAGCGTACACGCCCTATCAATGACGAAAATTTGGCATATATCATCAAAGGTGCCTCGCTCTTTGCAGATAAAATTGCAGCATATAATCAGCGTGTCATCACACAAAATAAGAAGCAGATGCTTGAAAAAGTGAACCAAGAGGCAAGTAAATATTTTGGTAATAAAAGTAGCGATGATTTTGGTCGCTATCAGAATTCTGTGGCAATTTACGCAGAGGATTTCTCTAAAACCCACGATGTAACAGATGTTTATTTTTCCAAAGATGATGAGCAAATGAGTTCAAGAAAAGAGCCCGAAGATTATAAAGACTTCATGATTCCAAACGAGGAAGTTTTCGACTTTTTCTCCATGTTTGAAAACGAGGGGTAAACATTATACTTTAGAATATGCTGAAATCCCACCTAAACCTCGGTTTAGGTGGGATTATTTTAGATCATACCACTTAGCTATGTCTCAAGCACTGATCTGGCACACTAAAAGTTACAGTGAGTTTCGTCCCCACTTATGGGATACTGAAGTTTTTTCGTTTTAGTGCAAAAAATATTCAGCACAAATGACTTTTCCCAAGACTTTCTTGGATGACATCATTTGTGCTGAACTTTTCTGAACGACTTCATGACAAATGATGTCATTTACAAAAGTCGCTAAAATCAAACCCCAATGCATAGACTTTTATTCTTCTGCATTGCGTCGAGCCAATCAGAACTTCCGTTCTTTTTTTCTAGTTCTATAGCTTTAGGTTTCTATATTAACATTGTAGCAGAGCAGAGTCAATTTGTCAAGATACAGAGTCAACTTCGATTTTTTCTAGCAAATTAATTGCAAGTAGGGATTACCATTCGACCACTCCCCTATCCGTCGTTTGGGCGGACCACTCCCTCGGAGGAGACGCCTTTGCTTGCTGAAAACTTGGCGAACCTCTTTCTTGAGGTGGCGGAGGGTGTTGACGGTTGCAGTGCGAGCAAAATCGGACACGAGGGCAATACGGTCGGAAGTGGCGGTCTTGATTTCTGCCACCTTCTCTTGGAGTTTGGTTTGCTTGCTGGTTTCAAAAGTCTTGGCTTCGATTGCCGAAACGAGTGCGACTTTGGAAAGATTTTGCTCTTTGGTGAGTGCGATGTAGAATGCCATCTCTTCCAAGGTTTCACAGGATTCCATGATCACAGCATTTTGGGTCCAACCGATGGTGAGAGCTTCTGACATCAGAGATTGGTCGCAGGAATATGTGACATAGAAATCACGCATACGGCGGAGGTTACGAGCGGAGAAACCTTTGACATTGTCACAATTTTCGGTGATCTCTTTTGCGAGTATGGTGATGAAGCTAGTGTTCTCTTGCTCTGCGATGACCTGACCGATGGTGGTGTAGAGGTTCATCAAGTCAGCGGTGTTGGGTTTGGTGGTTTCGCTGTAACAGCTTCTGATGGCTGCCACGATGGTGTCGATGTTATGATTCAAAGTTTTCATAGGTTTCTCCTTTCTGCCTACGTCTTTTTATAATTTTACCGAACTTCGATACTCTTCGATAAAAACTTCTCTAACTTTGAATACTATCTCGGGATTTAGTACACTTTTTCCGTTTTTCATGAGCGCTGCTCCAATCGTGAAAGCAAAAGTCGAAATCGCAAGAGCCTCAAGTATCGTAATCGCCTTTGTGCAGAACAGTAAATATGCACACAAACCCAGTGCTGCCAATATCACCATCAATCCAAACCCGAGAAAAGCAAAGCATCTCCATCTCCATCTTTTCAGCTTTTCACTAATGTAGATATTTTCACCTTTATCTTTTTGTTGTCTCGCTTCATCCAATTTCTTGGCAGTAGTCACATTCTCTTCCTTAAGAATGTCTATCTCTAGTTCTCTGTTTTTGTCTAACTCTATCTGCTCCAACCGCAGTTTTTCAGTTTCTCTTTCAAAAATTTCTGATTGCTCACGCATTAGATCATCCATTGCTCGAGAATCTTGTTTTAATGAGTGTATCGTTATCTCTTGTTCTGTATTCTGCTTCTTGACCCGCTCTAACGAGTTAACCATTTCTTCAGAAATGGTGTTATATACAATTTCCTCACGTTCCATGACATCCTCAGAATCTCGATAACGTTTATCTATAAACAGTCTACAGAGAACCTGTTCAGCTACAGACTCATCTAGATCAGAATAATGGCTCATTCTTGAAATAATTTCTTGTACTTCCTCATTTGAGTAGTCTTTGGACCCTAAAGACGATGACGCAAAAAAGTGAATATAAGTCTCTTCATATCCATTTTCAGGGGTAGTAAACGAAAATATCTGTAGCAGCTTAGTCGGCGTAATTGAAATCGGTAAGTTTTGCTTCAGCTCTATGTCATTTGTTTGAATTTTTAGCAAACTTGAATCTGCGGTCAGAAACAGCACACCAGAATCTATTGGCGTTTTCGCATCGGACTTCTGCATTTTTCTTACATACGCCATGTTATATGCATCGTGCCAGAGGCTATCACGATTCTTATCACTCCGCCAATCTTGCTTCGACAATTTCAAAAAAAGTTCTTCTACTTCTACTAAAAAGGAATCATTAGAAATTTCCTCGAATTCAACTTCTATCCCAAATTGGTTTAGAATAATATCGTGATTTGTATAATATGCAATAAAATCCACAAGGCTCAATTTGCCTTGGCTCCGTTGCCTCCAAAATGTACTGATAAAATTATCTTCTGATCTGTAGTTGTACCCTAACTGAGCAAGGTTAACTTTTGTGGGATATATTTGCAATATCTTACTATCATATTTAATTCGGCTACTTAGTTCTTTTTTTGTAAGTGAACTAACTCGTAACTTAACCCCATTTTCACGTAAAAAACTCAAAGCCTCCTTGGTGGCTTCAAATCGTTCGTCACCCTGCAAATTCAATATTCTGTAAAGCATATTGGTATCTAAATAAAGCGTTAGTTCCTTTAATGATTTGCTAATCTCCAAAGCTGTTTCTTCTGAAAAAACTTCAGATATGTAACCAATCGCTTTGTTAATAGTTTGTTTTAAATAGGTCATCACTTCCAAGTCATTTGACATTTCGAAGATTCTAGGTAGTGATTTAGCAATTAATTCTTGTTGGCTAGTCTGAACCTTTTGGGCTATTTCTGTGGCAATTTCTTTGATATTGAAATCACTTGTAATGCTCTGGTTTGTAAGAAATTCATAACTAACTACACCGTGCCTCAAAAAAACGGTATCTATAAATTGGAAAAGTGAGTCATTCAATCCTTGTCGAGATTCGTCAGGTATGTCGTCTGTTGAACATAGCAGATCGATCCAAGAAATAGCAGCTTTTTTCTTTATACTTTCATATTCCAATTTTTTTATCCTTTGTTCTGCTAAGTGTTTTGGAGTGATTTCTAAGGTGCTATCTTCATTTACCATTAAAATTTCATCCACAACTAGAGCATTAAAGATTTTTTCTAATCGCTCTTTATTTACTAATACATGGAAAAGGTTGCAGATACTGTCCGTTAGTTTGTGCAAAGTAAGAGCGTCCTTGCTGTCCATAATTGTATCAAGTATAATCGCTTTGCAACTATCTTCACTTATTGTTGATTGTGAGGCATACACCATTTGTTTCACCTGCTCTGACTGTTTTATCATAAGTATACCTTCTTTCGTTTGTCATTTTTTGCTGTAGATTGTTTGTATAACAACTTTCTCTTAAAATTCTGTTCACTCGACAACATTTTCTACTGTTCGTATAGCGACACTCTCCTCATTTTCAGAACGTCCAAGCACATATACAGAGTGTTACGAATAAATTATACCATAAAAATCACTACAATGCAACTACAGCTAGAAACCACAAAACACAACAAAAAATTGTATCTCAGTTATCTATAAAATTTTTCCATCGGAACTTGACACCGCCCCCTCCTTACCCTAAACTTATCTTGCGTAGTAAAATACGACAAATTTTTAGGAGGCTCCCCATGAAATTCACACCTGAACAAAAGAGCGCCCTCGTCCATGCCTATCTCCACGGAGAATCTGTTCTCAATCTTTGCCAAAAGCACAACCTCAGTCGTAGCACATTGTACAACTGGATTCGAGAATCCGAGTCGAAAGAACTCATCAAAAATCAATCCGTCACCCTAAAACAGTTTCGCCAAATGACCCTGAGACAACAAAAACTAGAAAACCTTGTTGAAATTCTTCAAAAAGTAGATGTTACCACGTCATCACCTCTTCAAGACCGACTCAATGCACTAGAAAATCTCTATGGAGACTACGATGTCCACACACTTTGTGAATCTTTGCTTGTTGATCGTGGCACCTTTTATAACCATATAAAACGTGCGAAAAAAGGAAATTCTAGTCATCAACTTCGACGAGCTCAACTCAGTCAACAAATCAAAGAAATCTATGAAAACAGCAACCAGATTTTTGGTGCCAAGAAAATTCGTAACATTTTATCTCAGCAAGGTATACCTGTCAGTGACGAAATGGTGCGAGAATTGATGCGAGAAATGAACCTTACTAGCATTCGCTTTGGTGCCAAATCCGTGTATAATAAGAAGCACAACAACCCCAAAAAGGACCATTTGCAAAGGCAGTTTAATGTCTCTACCCCCAATCAGGTCTGGGCAAGCGATGTGACATATTTCAAATTTCATGGACGCTTCTATTATATTTGTGCAATTTTGGATCTTTATGCTCGAAAAGTAATCGCACATAAAATTTCCATCAAGCATAGTACCCAACTAATTTCTGGTACATTTAAGTTAGCATACACAACTCGAAAACCCACCCATCCTCTCATATTTCACAGTGATCGTGGTACACAATATTCCGCTCACTCATTTCAAAAATTACTTCACGACCTTGACGTGGAGCAGTCTTTCTCACCTTCCGGCAGTCCTCATCACAATGCGGTAATGGAGTCCTTCTTTGCTTCATTAAAGAGAGAAGAGCTGTATCGAACTGATTATCGCTCACTTGATGAGTTCAAGCGTCGCACGGCAGAGTACATAAAATTCTATAATAATGAACGTCCACATAGCACCTTGCACTACAAAACTCCCGATGCTGTAGAAGCCCTTTATTTTCAGCGCATCGCAAAAGAGGAACAGGAGAACGATTCAACCTAAAACTGGACAAACATATTTCACTTCTGCTTCTTGAACTCTTTCCCTCTTGAATTCGAATTCTTTCATTATTTATGTCCACTTTTGTCAAAGGGCAGAAAAATATCGCAAACCCTCTCATATCAAGGACTTGCAACAAAAATGAACCCCCTACTATTTGCTAAAGTTGGACACTTTAGTGATAATAGTAGGGGGTAATTCACTGGCGCAGAAGGAGAGATTCGAACTCTCGCACGGTTTAACCCGCCTACTCCCTTAGCAGGGGAGCCCCTTATAGCCGCTTGGGTACTTCTGCATATTAAAATGAGCGTCTGGCGGAGAGGGTGGGATTCGAACCCACGGCTCTTGCGAGTCACTGGTTTTCAAGACCAGCTCCTTAAACCACTCGGACACCTCTCCATAAAACAAGCGAAAAAAGAAACCGAATCTAAATAAAATAATACCATAAATCTAAGAATATGTCAAGAGGTTTCCTGAAATTTTTTATAAAAAAGACCACAGAATAGATGCTCACAAAGACCGACCCACTCCCAAAATCAGGAGTGGATCGGCTCTATCCATTCGGTTTATTCTATCGCAGCGGCATTGGCTTCAGCTTGTGCTTCCAACTGCGCCACAACCTCATGTACATTGGTAATAGGGAGTGGCCGCACGATATCACCATCCACTTTTAGCACCACCCCATCATTCGAGAAGAGGTAGCTACCAACATGGGCATTCGTATGTCCCGTTCCATCTGCAAAAACATCAAACTGACGATAAGGAACCCCGTCCACCATGACCAACCCTTCAAGGGTGTAAACATTGTAGTCATCCATGGTAGCCCCAGCCAGACCAAGATCAGATGGGTTACGAGTGGTAATGAAATTGAGTG
>JAWXUK010000088.1:0-7844 GCA_044432785.1 Eubacteriales bacterium
CTACCATGCCAACTTTTAGCCCTTCAAGGGCTGTTGGATTTCTTCGTAGATAGGAGAGGAGCCTATAATAAGCGAAGTTTTGTCCATCCTCCCCCAAGCTCAAGCAGACGAGGAGGGGGGACGATTTGGGACAATCCTGAATTTTAGTGTAGATCTTATGAGGACTAGCACTTAACCCTTCAACCAAAGCCGCAATCAAGCGATTGTTTCGTTCGGTTAAATCACCGGGGAGCAAAAGGACAGATAGCATAGTGATCACCTTTCTTTTCTCTTTATTCTCATGAACTAGGGTGGTTCCCTATTCGGATAGTTCCTTCAAGTGGGAAACTGCCTCCTCTAAATGGGCATAGAGGGGATCGGGAATTTGTGGGATCAGTTCCGTTTGAATCCCATGGGGGGTATATCGATTTTTCACCCCAAAATAGACCCCGTCGAGGAACACCGAGCCACAGTGCCACTCCCCTCGCAGCATCAAAAGCACCGAGAGCGCCCCCGACGAAAATGCCGGAGCCACATAGGGCTTAAAACCAAGTTCTCGCATAGCGAGATTTGCAGTCACCGTCTTGTGGGTGAGCTCTTTCGAGAGCTCTTCGTCGTAGTGCTCCACCGAATTTGCCACCCAAAGTCCGGTCCCGTGAGGACCAAAGGAGCGACCCTCGGTAAGGAAAGATGAAAATTTCTCTTCCTTTTTGGCATAATAGGCAGCTCGAGCATTCATCACACCGAGCCCAAAACCATGGACCTGTTCTGGTTTGAGCCCTTTCCCATCAAAATTCCCATTTTCATCTTGATTGCTGTATAGATAGGCGCACTTCGCAAGGGGGTCCACGGGGTCGGAAACGGCACCCCACAACCCTTGGTATCCCACTTCACGAGCCTGTTTGGCATAGTGTCGCACAATTTGGCTATTTTGCTCGTACTGCGCCATGCGAACATCCTTGATCCCCGACCCAACTGGAGGGATTCCCTTGGATGCTACAAATAAAAAGATATCACAGTCGAAGAGGTTTTCTGGCGAAACGATATGTACCTCTGGAAGTGCCTCATACTCCCATGGAAGAGAGATCTGTCCAAGCTCAAACTCCCACCTCTTACAGACGGTATCCGAAATATCGCAGATCCCGATGGAAGAGATGACATCTCCCCCCATCAGTTTGAGTCCCATGAGGAGTGTAGCCCCGACATCTCCAACTGCGAGGAGGTTAAGCCGATTCTTCCTCCCCGTATGAGGGAGGTGAAAGGGTGGAATATACCCACTTTTCCAATCGGTATTTTGATTGATAGCAATGAGCCTCCCCTCTTCCATCGCTCTTTGCAGGGGTGGATCGAGTGGGGTCTCTTCCAATCTCGACCGATCGAGGGTCGCTAGGGTGTGCCCTCGTAGCGCCTGACCACTATGCGTCATACAAAAGGATCGTCGCCCCGAGATGGGATCTCCTTCAATGAGGAGATGAATGGGAAGTTTCTGTAGCTCACTTTCCGTGGGAGATGATAACCCAAGCCCTTCCTGCGAAGTGGCGAAGCAGTGCTCCCCTACCTTATAATAATGCATCATAATGGTATCTCGTTCCCATCTTCATCCAACACAGGCTCCCCTGTTTCAGGGTCGAGGAGCACAGGTGGATTTTCGAGGAGCGGGATGGAGTAATCAAAAAATCGAGTGAGCATCACAGCTGCTTGTCCACGGGTCGCCCCTGTGCGTGGAGAAATCACGCTAAGATCAGTACCAGTGATGATTTTTTGGTCGAGCACCCATAACACCCCATCCACTTTATCTTCATCTACATGAAAGCTGTCATAATAGTAATTAAGGGTTCCTGTGGGCTTTGCTGCGTCATAAAATCTCTGTGCATAACGGTAGAGGAAGTCGGCAAATTCCTCCCTCGTGACCTGCTCTTCTGGACGCACGAGGTTGCCCTCTTCCACATCGAGGATATCGTAATAGGCAGCCCAACTGGTTGCCATGGAATACCATGCGTCATCCGAAACGTCATCGAAGTTACCACTGGTAAAACCGGGCGCACCTGCGTGACGATAAAGAACCTGAAGTGCCATGGCTCGTGTGAAGGGTTGACCGGGGCTAAACTGATTTTTTCCGGTCCCTGATAAATATCCGTTACGCACGGTGTAGTCGGCGCCATTCCAAAACCAGTCCGAGATTTTCACGTCGTCGAAGTAGGGCGCTCCCACCTCTGCCATGTCCGACCAATTACGGTAGTCCACACACAAGAAATAACTGGTGCAGTCCCCTGGTTGGACAGATTCATAGTCGAGGTGAATGGGGTTTTCAGCCACCGTCAGCGAAATCACAGCATTTGTTTGAGGGGCGAATAGCATTCCTTCCATCGGGGTGCTCCCCTCTGGCTTGTAGTTCTCTTCTGCAAAAAGCCCTGACTCGACGAGGGACATAGTGCTCACCTCGGTGACCTCAGTGATCCCTTGGGTAAGGCTGCTTGCTGGCAGAATCTCTCCCTCATGGCTCACCCCATACCAATGCTCCACCCCTGTGGATTCATAAACTCCATTGTTATCAAGGTCTGTGAGATACTCGATATAAACCCATACCTCTTCCCCTGTAGGGGTAATGGTAAGCGCTGCAGTCGGCGTGACCTCCACAACATAGGTAGATAGTTCGAAGGTCTCTTCCACCGTGAGTTTTCCCTCTTCATTCGGGGTATATTGCTGAAAAATGAGGGAATTTATCTCGGTTTGCACAATGTGCTCCTCCCGAATCGTAAGGTCTCCCCCATGGGCAAATGCCACGGTTTGCATCATAAGAGTAGCGCACAGCAGTGACACTATCCATTTTTTCATAGATTTCATCTCAATTCCTCCTTGTCGGCCGATGATTATATCCATCTATTATACCTTAAAAACTTCGTTTTTGCAAGGGGAAATCTGTTCTATTTTGTAGCAGGTCCTAAACTTTTCTCTTCCAGATCACACCTGTTGTTTTACTCGCTCTATTTTTAATAAAATTTTAAGGAAAAGTATAGCATTACTAAAGGGAATTATGTTATAATATAATCTGAAATTCTGTTATTTTAATTATTATTTAGGAGGCTTACATGGACACAACCACCCAACCCACTCAAGAGGCAGCAACCCCGACCTCTTCCACAACCACCACCGAACCCCCTGCACAACCCAAGCAAACATCCGATAAAACCCCTCCCAAAACAGATAACACCCCTCTATTCGACCCTCCAAAGAAGAAACTGCCCAAATGGGTCAAGGTTTCTGCTGCTTTAGCTGTCGTAGGAGGACTCTCCTATGTATTTTTCATCGGACCCATGATCAAAGCTGGGCGAGATATTCTTGCCTCGGGCTATTTCCACGAAACAGCGCAAGTGCGTGATGTTTCAGTGGTGGTCTCCTCAACAGGTACCGTCAAGCCCATCGATTCCTACAACGTCACCCCCCTCGTCACTGGAGATCTACTCGAAGCCCCCTTCGAAGAGGGTGATATCGTGCGAGCTGGTGATCTCCTCTTTCATTTCGATGACGAAAGTGGACTAAATTCCCTCGCCCAAGCGCAACTCAACATCGACCGAGCAAACCTTACCTATCGGCAAGCACTAGAAAGTGTCGCACCCTATGCCACTGGAGCAGGGATCATTCAAACTCTGCATGTGAAGAACGGTGACCCTGTCGGGGCGGGTACTTTAATCGCCACCATCTCGGATAACTCTGCCATGACCATCAAAATCCCTTTCCACGCAAGTCAAACATCGCTCTTTTCAGTCGGCTCCTCTGCCACCATCACCCTCGAGACCACACTCGAAACCCTGTATGGCTCCGTGGTTTCCATCTCGGGTGCCGATGAAGTCGGGGCAGGTAACGTGGTTCTGCGTCAAGTGGAATTCCGAGTTACAAACCCTGGCGCACTTGGCAGTGGCACCTCTGCTACTGCCTCTGTGGGCACCTCTGAAGGCGAGATCTACTCTGCTGGTGTGGGCACCTTCGAGAGCAACCACTCCCATCAAGTCTACGCAGGAACCTCTGGCGAGATCAGTTCTCTCTACGTGCGTGAGGGGAGTTCTGTCTCTTACGGAACACAGATCGCCTCCATCGGAGGAACTGCAGCAAACGCCACCTTAGAAAACGCACGCATCAGTGTTCAATCTGCAATTCTCTCCTACGAAAGTGCACAAAAAGCCATGGAACACTATACCATTACGGCTCCCATCTCGGGAACCGTCATCGAGAAAAAGTTCAAAGCTGGTGATACCCTTGATTCTGCCTCTTTGACCTCGGCAGGAGGAAATCTTGCTGTTATCTACGATATGTCTAGTCTCACCTTCGAGATGGAGATCCACGAACTCGATATCAACAAAATCGAGCTCGGACAAAAGGTGCTCATCACGGCTGATGCCGTCGAGGGAGCAACCTTCACAGGTGTGGTAGATACCATCAACATCAATGGTGTCACTATGGCAGGTATGACCACCTACCCCATTACGGTTATCATTGATAACCCCGAGGGACTTAAACCGGGCATGAACGTGGCTGCCGACGTGCTGATCTCCTCCGTAAGCGAGGTTATCACGGTTCCCATTGATGCTGTGATCCGTGGGGAGGACGGCGCCTATGTCTTGGTGGCTGAGCCTTCTGCTTTCAACGAAAATGGCACCTTCACCACCCCTTCCAACTCCCATCGTGTCTTTGTCGAACTGGGTGCAAATGACGAGAATTATATCGAAATTACCTCTGGCTTAACCACCGAAGACATCGTGATCTGGGAGAATCAAACCGTGAATATGTTCCAAAACATGGTGGGCTCCACAGGTGGTCCGATGGGGGGATTCTAAATGAGTAATCACCTCATTGAATTACGTGATGTCTATAAAATCTATCAAATGGGGGATACCCAAGTCAACGCCCTAGATGGGGTGACCATCTGCATTGACGAAGGGGAATTTGTCGCCATCGTGGGACAATCTGGCTCTGGTAAGTCCACGGCAATGAATATCATCGGTTGCCTCGATGTCCCAACCCATGGAAACTATTATCTCGGTGGGGTGGATGTCTCCACCATGGATGATGATCAACAGGCATCCATCCGTAATAAGATGCTTGGATTTATCTTTCAGCAGTATAACCTCATCGCCAAACTCAACGTCCTTGAAAATGTCGAGCTACCTCTCCTCTATGCTGGAATTTCCGAAACCCAACGGCGCAAGCAGGCTATTGCTTCCCTTGAGAGGGTTGGTCTTGTGGCAAAAGCCAAGAACCGACCTAACCAACTATCGGGAGGACAGCAACAACGTGTCTCCATCGCTCGCGCCTTAGCCGGAACCCCTTCGGTGATCCTCGCCGACGAACCCACTGGCGCACTGGATTCCCGTACCGGTAAAGACGTACTCGCCTTTCTCAAGCAACTCAACCGTGAAGGGAATACCGTTGTCCTCATCACCCACGATAATGCCATTGCACAAAAGGCAGATCGTATCATCCGACTGCAAGATGGCGTCATCATTTACGATGGTGATTCCCATGCCCCCGAGGCTGTTGTCCAGTCAGATCTCTCTGACATAGACGAGAATTCTAGTGGATTTGGAGGTGCTTAGATGAAGATTAAACAGGCGTTTTTCCTTGCCATTAAGTCCCTCGCTACCTCTAAAATGCGTGCCCTCCTCACCATGCTAGGTATCATCATCGGTGTGGGAGCCGTTATCGTCATCATCAGTTTGGGAACAGGACTTCAAAATTTGATGGCGTCGCAGTTTGAATCCCTCGGCTCTAACGTGATTCAAGCCTTTGCTTATAGTAGTAGTACTCGAAGTGCCACCCCTGAGGATATGCAGCAACTGGTCTATGATAACCCTGATTATCTCCTCGCAGTGAGTCCCATTGTGTCGGTTTCCAATATGCAGGTGCGCTCTCAGTACGAAGCATTTTCCCCCAATACCTTCACAGGTGTCGGCGAACAATATGCTGCTGCTCGTAACGTCACCCTCACCTCGGGACGGTTCTTGCAATACATCGATGTGCTTCGCATGCAAAAGGTGTGTGTCATCGGCTCGTATATCGACAAAGAGTATTACGATAGCAGTGGCTTAGGCAAGACAATCGGAATCGGAGGATATACCTATACCATTATCGGTGTGGTGGAAGAGGTTGCTGAATCTCGCAAATCCTCCGACGATGATATCATCTATATCCCCTATACCAATGCCCAACATCTCTCGGGCACCTCCCCTGCTTCCTATGTCTTCACTGGTGCGAATGAGGATGATTCCTCGGTCGCTCGTACCATTATCGAGAAGAAGTTAGAGCAGATCTACGGCTCGGACGATCGGTATTTCGTGCTGACCTCGGCAGAAATCCTCGATATGATGAATGTCATGATGAATACCCTTATGAATGTCCTTGTCGCCATCGCTGCCATATCGCTCCTCGTGGGTGGTATCGGGATCATGAATATCATGCTAGTCTCGGTGACCGAGCGTACCCGTGAAATCGGTGTTCGTAAATCCCTCGGAGCAAAGCAACAGGATATTCGCAACCAGTTCATCATCGAAGCCGCCACCACCTCTGCAATCGGAGGTACCATCGGCATCGGCCTTGGTGTTTTAGCAGCTCACGTCGCAAGCCTCATTGTCTCAAAGATGGAAGGTGGAGAAGACTTCACGGCATCCCCCACCCTATTTTCCATTGGGGTCGCCTTTGGAGTATCGGTGGCAGTGGGAATTATCTTCGGATATCTCCCAGCTAACAAAGCTTCTAAGCTCAACCCCATTGATGCACTACGTTATGATTAGGTTCTATTCTTACTATATTAAAGGAGTTCTTATGAAAAAGTTACTTCCACTCGTCCTCACGCTATCGGTTTCCTTGTGCCTAGCCTCCCCATCACATGCCGCACAGGCAGAGATCGAGCAAGTGATCACAGCCCTCGAAATCATGCAAGGGGACCACACAGGCAACCTCAATTTGCAAAATCCGGTCAACCGAGCCGAATTTATCACCATGTCGGTCAACCTCTTGCTCGGCAAAAATCAGGTCTCCACCCCTACCACCTCCCCTTATCCAGATGTCTCACGTGATCACTGGTCGGCACCATATGTCGTAGCAGGGGTCCAGTACGAATTGATTGCAGGCTATGCAGATGGCACCTTCCGTCCTGGAAATCAAATCACTTTAGGAGAAGCCAGTGTGATCATCCCTAAGCTTTTGGGATATACCACGGCTGATTTTTCGGGAGTTAGTATGGAAGGTCGTGTCCTTTGGATGGCGACCAACGATATGCTTGATAATGTCACGGTCTCAGGCGCCTATGATGCCCTCACTCGGTACGACACTATGCACCTCTTCTACAACGCTCTGACTGCCTCCACCAAACAAGGTACCCCCCTCATTACCACGATGGGATATCCAGTTACTGCAAGTGGTGAGATTGATCGTGTAGCACTTCTCACAAGCACTATGGAGGGTCCCCTCCAAGCCACTCTCAACTGGCAGAGTAGCATCCCAATCACAAATTACCTTGCAATCTCCATCAACGGTACCCCTTCTAATGCCAGCGATATCCGTCCCAATGATCTCATCTATTGGTCCACTCCAGCTCGCACTTTGTGGGTCTATCGTAGCCAAATCACCGGAATTTTAGGCGCAGTCTCCCCAAACAATACCGTCACCATTTCAAATAATACCTACGCCATCGAAACCGAACAAGCCACCTATGCCCTCTCTTCCCTCGGAAGTTTTCGTCAGGGTGACTTGGTCACGGCGCTACTCGGCCGAGATGGTGGCATTGCAGTGATCTCCACCCCTATGGCAGGGGTAGATTCGGTGTGTGGACTTGTTCTCGCTCGCACCACAACATCTTACGACGATGGAGC
>JAWXUK010000089.1:0-7840 GCA_044432785.1 Eubacteriales bacterium
AGACCCCCCACATCACAGCAGCGAAGATGGGAATACCGAGGAGCTTATGGGCAAGAATGCCATCTAACTTATCTTGACTATTTGCATCCGAGGTCTTGCTTTTACGGGATTCCACAGAGCTCACAACAGTGTTGACAAACTCGAAACGACGACGGTCAGCCTCTTCAACAGCCTCTTTGTTTGTGAGGTCAACCTCACCTTGGGAATAAGGTGCAATTTGACCGGTCCACTTGACCGAGGTGAGCTTTTCGACCAAAGCATCCAAGCCATTTCCAGT
Organism: Eubacteriales bacterium; assembly: GCA_044432785.1. GTDB lineage: Bacteria > Bacillota > Clostridia > Oscillospirales > Oscillospiraceae > JAWXUK01. The sequence goes on from JAWXUK010000089.1 coordinate 278, forward strand.
GGTAGCAGAGGTTTGGACCACAGGACATTTAAGGGAAGCCGAAAGTGCCTCAACATCAATGCTGATCTCTTTTTTCTCGGTGGCATCGGATTTATTCAAAGCCACAACCACAGGAATACCAAGCTCTAAAAGTTGAGTGGTAAAGAACAGGCTACGACTCAGATTTGTAGCATCCACGATGTTCAAAATGACATCGGGTTTCTCTTTTTTGATGTAAGCGCTCGTAATGCTCTCTTCCGAGGTGAAAGGAGACATCGAGTAAGCACCGGGTAGATCCACAGCAGTGAGCTCTCCTTGTGCGCAATACTCTTTCTTAAACGAGCTTGACTTTTTCTCGACTGTAACACCAGCCCAGTTACCAGCATGTTCTTTTTTGCCGGTCAGTGCGTTGTACAGGGTGGTTTTCCCGCTATTGGGATTACCTGTTAATGCGATTTTCATAAACTTCCTCCTAAAAATTCGGTTAATTACCGTGAACTAACCATATACCAAAGCAAAAACCGCTTTTCAACGGTTTTTGGGTGGGACAAGATGGGTGCGAATAGGGATGATATGTGATAGCGAGGCATGATCCTCGATATCGGGTAGAATGGAGCGAAAAACTAGGAAACAGATTCCACCACAATGGCAGAGGCAAGATTCTTATCAATGTTGTAGCGACCATCACGAATGGCCACCACATAGCTACTACTAACTTCAGAAACCAAGCTGATGGTTTCGCCAGAATAGCATCCAAGGGTAAGTAAAAAGCTTTCCAGTTCGGGATCTTGGGTATCTAAGGATAACACCTTATATTGATTGCCAGGACTTCCTTCTGCTAAAGTCATATCACGACCTCCTATCAAAATGCAAAGTTTGTTTAGGTTAACTTAGTGTCTTGCTTATTTTACCACTAGAAAGGTATACTGTCAAGGGGGAAAACAAGAAAACGTGGATAAATTTACAAAAAAAGAAAACATTGGACATACCATCTAAAAACCAATTAAATACGTTTGTAAATTTAGTTACTTTTCACTGCGTGTTTTGAACTCAATCGGCTGGAAACCCTTGACAAATCCCAAAAAAAGGTATATGATTTGATAGATTACTCAAAAATTTGATTTCATGGAAAGGGGGGGTGTCCCATGCCTATTTTACTGCTCGGATTGTGGTTTTTGCTCAATGGTTCCATCACCGTAGAAATCGTGGTGGTAGGGGTCCTCATGGTAGGGGTGGTCTACAATATAATGTGTCGCTTCCTTGATTACGACCCCTCTAGCGAAAAAATTCTACTTAAGAACACCGGTTGGGCGCTGTGCTACGTCGTTGTATTAGTGGTCGAGATTATGAAGTCAGGGATGGCAGTCCTCAAATTTGTCACCATGCCACAGATCGACATCCAACCACAAATGGTGGTATTTTCGGTCCCACTTAAGAACGAATTTCTCAAAACCATCCTCGCAAACTCCATCACCCTCACCCCCGGTACCATTACCCTTCATATCGAAGAGGACCTCTTCTACATCCATGCCTTCGACTACACCCTTGCCGAAGGGATCGAGGAGTGCTCTTTTATCCATATCTTGCAACACATCGAGGAGGGCATCGCATGAGTCAAGAAACCTATTCCACCTTATATTTTGGATTGCTCGCCGTGCTCGCCCTTTCCACATTTCCTTACCTGTTGCGCACCATCATTGGCCCTACTTTCTTCGATCGGGTCCTCGCCGTCAACAATATCAGCACTCAGGTCATCATGATGATCTGCATTCTTGCAGTGGTACAAAACGAGCATTATCTCGTAGACGTGGCGCTCATCTATTCCATGCTCGGCTTTGTTACGGTGGTTATTTTGTGCAAGGCATATCTGCGCTCGCACGACAAAGAGGGGGACACCGAATTTCGAACCACTCTTGAAACTACCTTAGAAAAGGAGGCACCCAAACATGATTAAATTCATCCTCGTCGCCCTCCTTATGACAACAGGGGTGCTCATATTCATTATTTCGGTGGCTGCAAACTTTCGTTTCGGCTCCATCATGAACCGTCTGCAAATCAGTGGAAACTCCGATACCTTGGGCTGTAGTTTCATCCTCGCAGGGCTGATCATTGCCGAGGATACCCTCTCCCTCACCTTAAAACTACTTATCATGTTGCTCTTCATGTGGTTTGCAAACCCGGTCGCCTCCCACATGCTCGCCAAGACCGAAGTAACGGTCAACCCCAACGCCCTCAAAGATTGCGAGGTGATTGACCGTGATGACGGTTGAGCTCATATTACTCACCTTTTTGCTCTTTTGCGCAGTTGCGGTCTGTCTGACCAAAAACCTGCTCTCTAGTGTTATTATTTTCATGTCATACAGTGCCGTCACCTCGGTACTGTGGATTTTTCTGCGTGCCCCCGACCTTGCCATCACTGAGGCAGCGGTCGGAGTAGGGTTGACAAGTACACTCTTTTTCGTCACCCTATCAAATATCCAAAAACTAAAAGACGAAGGGGAGGAGACTGAAGATGGCGAAGGATTCTAAATTTTTTAATTTCAACGAAAAGGTCAGTCTTAAAGCACGTCTACTCCTCTTTATTTACGATTTTTCTAATGGGGATATCGACCTCACAGCCCAACCCAAAGAGGTAGTGAAACGCCGTGAAACCCCTTACCAAGAGCCAACCATTGATCAGAGGTTTCGCAGTTGGCACTCGGCAAAGGCGCAAGGACTCTTCAAAGGCATGTACAATGTTGCAAGTACTGCCATTTGTTTGGGAGTGATCTCGCTTTTGCTTGTCACTGTGTCCTATTTGCCTCCACATGGCGACCCCACAAACCCCGTCCATAACGAGGTGAGCGAGCGCTATCTCGAACAAGGAACGGTGGAAACAGGGGCGCTCAATGCAGTGGCAGGGATGATTTTAGACTATCGTGCCTTTGATACCTTCGGAGAATCAGCCGTGCTCTTTGCAGCGGCGATCAGTGCTCTGATGTTTTTGCAAAATCCCCCCGACAAAAAGGGGCTTGGCAAAATCAATCCCGAATACAAACCCATGACCCCTGATCCCATTGTCAAGGTGGTGGCAAAATATCTCATTCCATTTTTGATGATTTTCGGGGTGTATATCGTCCTAAACGGACATAATTCCCCCGGAGGTGGCTTTGCAGGGGGCTCTATCATGGGTTCTAGCCTCATTCTCTACTCCACAGCTTATAGTTACGAGGTCGTGCGTCCTGTCTTATCAGAAAAGTTCATTAAAAAGGTCATCTCCAATTCTATGACCTTCTATGCCATCGCAAAGGGATACTCCTTTTTCACAGGGGCAAACCACATCCCCACAGGGATTCCCTTGGGAACGGTGGGAAATATCATCTCGGCAGGACTGATTTTACCACTAAATATGGCGATTGCTGCCATCGTGACCTGCACCATGTACACCTTCTACTCACTCTTTTCAAAGGGGGCGATCTAACCCATGTTCGAGAATTTATCCCAGAATTATTATCAAGTTGTGGCAGTGATTCTATTCGGTATCGGATTTACTGCCCTCTTTCTCCACCGTAACCTTTTTAAAAAGGTCATCGGACTCAATATCATGGACGGGTCGGTCTACCTCTTTCTCGCCTCGAGTGGATACATCCACACGGGGATTGCCCCCATCATCAATCAGGGGGAGGCACTTTATATCAACCCCATCCCCACAGGACTTGTGCTCACAGGGATTGTGGTCTCTGTCTCGATGACGGCTGTCTCACTAGCTCTGGTACAACGGCTCTATCGAGATTATCACACCCTCGACCTAGATGAAATTCTAGTGCGAGCAAGCGAGGAGGCATAAATGGAGTTTGTCTATAACTTTCCGTTTTTTTCCATCTTGCTCTCGCTCGGTGCAGGGGTTGCAAGTTTTGGCTTAAACGGAAAAAACGCTCAACGTCTTAATATGGCTGTGTCTGGGATCGTCTTTTTACTTAATGGAGCGTTGCTCGTTCAAATGTATTATGTTCCCACTCAAATCACCTATTTGATGGGACATTTCACAGCACCATGGGGAAATGAACTGTGCTTCGGCACCTTAGAGGCGCTGATGGCGACGGTATTCGCACTTGTTATGCTCCTCTCGGTGGCAACAGGGTCGGAAAAGGTCTATAACAAAGGGGAAGCGAGCAAAATCAACTACTATTTCCTCATGATGAACCTTTTGCTCTCGAGTACCTTGGCGCTCATCTACACAAACGACCTCTTCACGGCTTATGTCTTCGTTGAGATCAATACGTTGTGCGCATGTGGCTTCGTTGCTGCAAGAAACACTCGCAAAGCCATCGTAGCCACCATCAAATACCTCATCATGAGTTTGCTCGGATCAGGTCTCTTCCTCATGTCGGTAAGTATTCTTTATGTGCTCACGGGCCACCTTGTCATGCCAGATATCAAGGTCGCCATCACTGAGCTGGTCAGTTATGAAATCTACACCATGCCCATCACCATCGTGGTGGGACTCATTGCGGTGAGTATGGCAATCAAAAGCGCCCTTTTCCCGTTCCATAACTGGGTGCCAAATGCGTACGACCGTGCCTACAACCTCTCTAATGCGCTCTCCTCGGGCTTGGTACTTAAAAGCTATATCTTTCTACTCATCAAAATCTTCTATCGAGTGATCGGTATCTCGGCAATCCACCGTCTTAATATCTTAAATATCCTCTTCTTCTTCGGCTTGCTATCGATGGTGATTGCCTCCCTCCATGCCGTTAAAGAAAACAACATCAAAAAGATGCTATCCTACTCCTCCATCGCCCAAATCGGGTACATTTATGTTGGTATTGGACTGGGTAGCACAGGTGGATTTTTGGCAGCAGCCTATATCATCCTCTCGCACAGTTTGGTGAAAGCCATGCTCTTTTTAAGCTGTGAAGGACTTATGCTTGTCTCCAATAACTCCAAAGATATCCGTGACCTAAAAAGCAGTGGATTCCACAATCCGTTGGCTGGATTCGCCTTCGCTTTGGGAACCTTTTCCATGATGGGATTCCCACTACTCACTGGGTTTTACGGCAAATATCTCCTCGCCGTGGCAGGGACCGATGCTCCGGCTCGTACGACCATAATCTTGGTTGCGCTCGCCATTAGCACGCTCCTTAACTCGGTGTATTTCTTGCGTGTTTTGCTAGTGATCTATACAAAAGGGGACAACTATCAGAAAAAAACCTTCGCTATCCCCAAAAGCTACCAGATAAACCTTGCTATTTTCATCGGGGTCAACCTCATCTTCGCTTTTTTGTTCACCCCCATCACCGAGCAGATCCGTATCGGACTCTCGTTACTTTAATCAATCTTTGAAAGGAGGTGCCCCATGCTACTCATGCTCCCCGTTTTGATCCCTCTCTTTGGAGGGGTTCTGCTCCTGTTTCTACCTTCGGATAAGCAAAAATCAGTGTGCGCACTCTTTCTCGGGATGACCCTGTGCGCCGTGGCAGGGTGTACCCTTCTCTATGATCAGTTATCCCTCGTTTGGGCACTCCCTTTCGACCTATCCATCGCCATGAAAATCGACGAAGTGGGACTTTTCTTCTCGCTTATTTTCGCCTTTGTTTGGTGGGTGGCTATGCTCGAATCCTTCCCCTTTTTCAAGGAGCCACCCCCTCAATACTACCCCTGTTATCTTGCTGCATTTGGTGGACTGATGGGAACCTGCTATAGCTACAATCTGGTCACGTTCTACCTCTTCTTCGAAATTGCTAGCCTTGTCTGCTTCCCCCTCATCATCTTAGAGCAACAGAAAGAGGATCTAGAGGCAAGCCGAAAATACCTTTTCTATGCCTTAGGTGGTGCCTTTTTGGGACTCATCTCCATCTTCTATTTCCAAAGTCTTGATGTGGCGCACCCCTTCACTCCAGGTGGCGCAGAGGGCCTAGCAGAGGTTGCAAATCATGGAGAAATCCTCGGATTTTACTTCCTAGCCGTGGTGGGATTTGGCAGCAAAGCCGGACTCTTCCCACTCCATAGTTGGCTCAAAGTAGCAGATCCTTGTGCGCCCTCGCCGGCAGCAGCCGTCCTTTCGGGGATCAACACGAAACTCGGGGTGCTCGCTATCTTACGGCTCTCGTACTATGTGGTAGGGGCTGATCTCTTGCGAGATACCTTTGCGCAACGGTGGGGGATTACCTTCGCCCTCATCACCATCTTCCTTGGCTCGATCTTGGCGCATCGTGAACGGCAAATCAAAACCCGTCTTGCCTATTCCACCCTAAGTCAAGTGGCGTATATCGTCTTTGCGCTCTTACTCTTTGAAGAGTACGCCTTTGTGGGTGCAATGCTTCAAATGGCGTGTCACGCACTGGGAAAATCCCTCCTCTTTTTGTGTGCAGGACAGCTCATCAACCAAACTGGACAAACCCAGGTGGAACCACTGGAAATCTACCCCTTCAACCGTACCCACGCACTCTTTGGCATCGGAAGTCTCTCCCTTGTAGGAATCCCGCTCACAGGTGGCTTCGTGGCAAAGTGGTATATGGGTGTGGGGGCACTCCGAGTTGATAGCTTCCAGCTCTTAGGGGTGGTAGTCATCATTTTCTCGGCAATTTTCACGGCAAACTACCTTTTCCCCTTGGCGATCAAGCCCTATTTCACCGATCGCCCACCTTCTTGGGCAGAAAAAGTGGTGGTTGACCCACGTGAGGGGAGATATAGCCCCATCTTGGCAATCGGACTGATTGTGCTCGGCATTTTCCCTTATCCCATCTTGCAATTTCTCATCACATTGGCAGAAAAACTGTGTTAGGAGGTGAACATCATTCTCATGATACTCCCACTGGTGCTCTCGGTGGTCTTCGGACTGATGATTGCCACCAAACAATTTCAAAGTGATAGCCAACTCGCTAAATTTTCCGAGTGGGTATCCCTCATTCTCTCCCTTGTGGGGGGGTGGGTTCTCTATACCTTTTACGGGCAGCACCTCACGGTGCTCAACCTCGGAACCAATATGGGACTCCGTTTCACGGTGGACGGCTTGGCAGTGGTGTTCGGTGGTATGGTGTGCCTTTTGTGGCCCATCGCCACTCACTATGCCAAAACCTACATGAAACACGAGGGGAAATTCCGTCGCTTTTTCTCGTTTTATATCCTCACCTTTGGTGTGGTACTGGGACTGGCACTGAGCGATAACCTCTTCACCCTCTACCTTTTTTACGAATTGCTCACCATCGTGACCCTCCCCTTGGTGGTCCACAACGAGCGCTCACGTGATTTCTACGCAGGTCGTAAATACGTTGCCTACATGATCTTTGGCGCAGCCCTTACCTTCTCAGGGATGATGCTCTTTATTTCGAATGTGGATACCTTTCAATTTACCTTGGGTGGAACCACGCCCGATATCCTATCAGCGCAACTCCAGTGGGGTTATGTGCTGATGTTCTGTGGGTTTGGTGTGAAGGCAGGGCTATTTCCGTTTCATGGGTGGCTCCTCGCTGCCGGTGTGGCACCCACTACGGTGAGCTCCCTTCTCCATGCCGTGGCAGTAGTTAAGTCCGGGGCCTTCGCTATCATGAGGGTCACCTTCTACCTCTACGACCCCGAAGTCCTCGCCACCACGATTGTCCAACC
>JAWXUK010000090.1:0-7796 GCA_044432785.1 Eubacteriales bacterium
AGCACTCCTCCAGAGAAAATGTCCATAAAAAAGACACAGACATTGGCGATGACAATATAACGCATTAAACCTGGGATGCCTATATTGTTGTGTTTATAGCAAAAGCGGTCGAGATATCGGGATAGAAAGCGCATAGAGGGTCCCCTTTCGAAATTGAACGATTTCATTATACCCTATTTTAACATATTTTACATGAAAACAAGGTTATAGTTTGATTAAAATTTTCCGGCACTTCCTCCACGGCTACCCCCGCCACCGCCTCCACCACCGCTGCCACTCGATTGTGACTTCACGGTTTTAGTGATATTACGGTAGAGGAAGGTTTCACGGTTTCGTGTGACCGAAAACTCCGATTGATTGAGATATGCCTTCGCCGCATTTTCAGCACGGATGGTATTCATCCCACGCACCTGAAAAATGGTGACCCCCACTGCAATGAGGAGGGATGCGCCGATGGATGAGAGCAAAATGGTCTCTTTCCCTTCGTAAAAAGGAGGTTTCTCTACAGCGCTGACGAGAAATTCGTAGGATGCCGTGTAGACATCACCTGCCGTTAAATAGGGGGTTATCTCTGCACGCAGAGCATCGACGTGGGTGTTTCGAAAATACTCTTCTGCGCTGCCGTTTGTGACCACCATAACATCTCGAGTATCCATGCTAATGGCAAGAAACATGTGGTCATCCTCGAAATATTGTGGGGCATATGTGTTTTTCACGGCATAAAAGAAGTCGTTTCCGGTGTAGTCGTCTATGGTTAATACCCCCACCTGATACTCTAATTCCAAAGTGGAAACAGCATTCATAAGACGGGCTATCTGATCTGCAGTGAAGAGCTCATCGTTATCATAAATAACAGCGGTTGCATGTGCACTTGGTACCATGAATAGGAACACGAGAGTGAAACTTGCTAGTAAGTTCGTAAAAATATTTGATAATTTCATATTCTCTCCCCCTTACAATAAAAAGATGGCGCCACCACAAGTGATCAACGAGATCAACCCTGCAATGGAACAAAATAATCCTGCACAACGCAACTTATCGATCGGTAGTTTGCCCACCACCTTGCCGGTCTGTCCATTGATCATAAAGGTATGTAGCATCCCTTTGTATTTGGTATTGAGAATCCAAACCGGAAGGAGTGCGTACGAGACCTTACGGTCGGTGGCACGGATATTGGCACCCTGCACAACGGTGGTATTGTATCCTCGTGGACGGAAGGCCTCCACCAAACTATTGTGAATACGGGTGTTGACACGATTTTGTAGCTCCTTGGAGTCTACGTCGTATTTATCTGCCAAGTATCCTGCGAAATAGGAGAGGTCAAACTCCACCAAATCCTTGTAGTGATAGGGCTCCATGGATTCCATCGTGGTATCATCCATTTTCGAGGAGCCATCGGCTGGGATTTTATAAAAGTTTGCTGAGCCACCACGTTTGACCGAGTAATGCTTTGTTTCGGTGTAGTTGAATTTCGAGTCGCTGTAGTGTCGTACCTTGGTGGCTTTATAGTGGATATCACTATCGGTGTCGCAATCGAAAAGCCAGAATGGAACATAGACACCACGCACCTCGTCGAGGTGGTTTTCGGTCTTAAAGAGGGGGTTTAGCAGAACTTTCCCTTTATAGAACCCACGCAGTGCGCTCTTTGCTTGCTCTTTATTTAGCTTGAAGGGGATGACATAGTCGGGTTTGAGGTCGTCTGAGAATTGTGATGGGACAAAGACGTTGTTATCACAATAGGGGCATGCCGTGACAGCTGTGGTCTTTTCAGCGACAATCTCACCTCCACAGGATTTGCAGATGTGAACCACCAAGTCGTTAGACTCGGATGTCGACCATGTCCCTGAGCCATCATTGGGACCATAGCTCTCCCATTCACAGTCTTTATCTTCGGTGGTATGCAGTGTGTCGCTATATTCTCGGATTGCCTCGGTTGTGAGCTCTGTTTCGCAGTAATCACAAGTGAGCTGTTGCACCTGACTATCAAATCGTAGCGTGGCATTACAGTTGGGACAGCGATACTCGATGGTAGTATTCATAGCTGCACTCCTTTTCTATTTTTGAATGTCGTTCTCGTCGAAGGTGTCCCCACATTCAGGACAAAACTTGGGTGGGTTTTTGGGGTCGGGTGGAAGGAATCCACATTTATCACAGCGATAGAGAGGTGCCCCTACTGGCTTGGGGGTGCCACATTCGTTGCAGAATTTCCCCTGATTGGAGGCACCACAGGTGCACTGCCAACTTCCTGTGGGAGCCGGTTGTGGTTTGCCACATTCGTTGCAGAACTTGCCCTGATTAGAGGCGCCACAGGTGCATTGCCAACTCCCTGCTGGGGCTGGTTGTGGTTTGCCACAGTTGTTGCAGAATTTGCCCTGGTTCATGGTGCCACAGGAGCAGTTCCACCCACCTTGCTGTGGTTGTTGAGGTTGCCCTGCTTGCTGTTGCGCCCCTGCTTGGAAGAGGGAGCCTGCATTCATCCCACCCATGCCTGTTGCCATATTCATCCCCATGAAACCATGGAGAGAACCTGCCGAGTTGCTCGCTGCGTTGCGCATGGCATCGGCTTGTGCTGCTGCGAGGTTTGCTGCTGCGAGATTTGGATTTTCGTTGAGTTGGAGTTGACGGATTTGGGCGGCATCCTCTTCTGGGATAGAGACCGAGTTAATGGCAAAGGCTGCGATCTTGATACCACGGGTCTTTTGCCAGGAATTTGTGAGCACTTCGTTGAGTGCCTCCGAGATCTCCATGGTGTGGGAGGGTAGATCGGAATAGCGAATCCCCATTGCCGAAATTTTGCCAAGAGCGGGTTGCAGGGCTGTAAGGAGCTCGGATTTGAGGGTGGCATCAATCTCGGAGCGACGGTAATCCCCTGAGATATTACCACAAATATTGGTGTAGAAGAGGATTGGGTCGGTGATTTTATAGGAGTATTGACCATTACACTTGACCGAAGTATCGAGATCGAAACTGTTGTTGCGACCAACCACACGGAAGGGAATGGGGGTGGAGGTGCCGTATTTGTTATCGAGGATTTCTTTGAGGTTGAAGTAGTAGACCCGTTGATCGTTTCCTGTGGCTCCTCCACCCATGACAAAACGTTTGCCGATGGTGGCGAAGGTGTCACGCACGCTATCTCCGAGGTTCCCCTCGAAGAGGGTGGGTGCTTGGTCGTTGTGATAAGTAAAGACGCCTGGTTCGGCGCATAGTTCCACGATTTTTCCTTGCTCGACGATGATGGCGCACTGACCATCGGCAACCGAGATTCCCGAGCCGTTGGTAATGACGTTGTCCGAGCCTTTATTCGACCCTTTTCCGTTGATCACCTTATTGCCTCGAGAGACCAGAACATCGGAGGGGAAGGAGTCCATCACAAAATATTCTTTCCATTGATCGGATAGTGTACTCGTTACCGAAGTAAAGGCAGCCTTAATCAATCCCATAAATCATATCTCCTTAATTTTGTCGTTTTCCTTGTGCAAACATAGATTGCATTCATCCTATAGTGTAGCATCATTTTCGCCAAAAGTCAACCGAATTTCGTGGATGGTGTTAAAAAAAAATAAGGAAACCTTTGGATAAAGTCTTGCGTTTTTGTTGAAAAAATGGTATAGTAAGATGTATGCCCATATTCTTAGGAGGATTGCCCATGACACCCATTTCTGCCGTTTCCCAGGGCAGTCCTGCCCATCGTGCAGGAGTTTCTGTGGGGGATCGACTGATTTCCATCAATCAAAACCCCATTTTAGATGTCCTCGACTACAAATTCTATAGCTACGACACCCTATTGATGTTGGAATTATGCGATGAGCACTCGGTCACTCGTACGGTCTCGCTCACCAAACAAGAGGGGGAGGATTTAGGGCTGGAATTTGCCACCTATTTGATGGACGATGCTCGCCCTTGCACCAACAATTGTATCTTTTGCTTTGTCCATCAAATGCCAAAAAACATGAGGAAATCCCTCTACTTCAAGGACGATGATGCCCGTCTCTCTTTCCTCACTGGCAACTATATCACCCTCACAAACCTCTCTCCGAGAGAAATCGAGAGAATCATCGCCCTACGGATCTCCCCCATCAATATCTCGGTACACACCACAGATCGTGAGCTCCGTGCCAGTATGCTCAAAAACCCTTGCGCTGCCGAATGCCTCTCCATTATGGAATCCCTTGCCAAGGGTGGGATCACCATGAATTGTCAAATCGTCGCCTGCCCCACCATCAACGACGGGGAAGCCCTCACCTCCACCTTGCGTGACCTTGCAACACTCTACCCCCAAGTGCAGAGTGTTGCTGTGGTTCCTGTGGGACTAACCAAATTCCGTGACCACCTCCCACACCTCGATGCCTACACAAAAGAAAGTGCCACGGTGCTCCTCGATCAGGTGGAAGTGTTTGCGCAAGAGCAGCTGCAAAAACTCGAGAGTCGTTTCGTGTGGTGCTCGGATGAGTTTTATCTCCTTGCCGAGCGTCCCCTCCCTTCGGAAGAGGATTACGAGGGGTATGTGCAACTGGATAATGGTGTTGGCATGCTTCGCTCCCTTGAAAGGGAGTTTGTGCGAGGTCTCTCTCTCTTATCCGACGAGGAACTCACCCAGTCCACCCCCTTTGTCATTGCCACTGGCACGGCAGCAGCGCCACTGATCACTCGCTTGGTATCCCTCGCCCAGGAAAAATCCCCCTCCTTCTCGGGAGAGGTCATCCCCATCTTAAACGACTTTTTTGGTCATTCCGTGGTGGTGGCAGGACTCATTACGGGAAGTGATCTGATTGCGCAACTTAGGGGTCGCACCCTCCCCCCTCGTCTGCTCCTCCCTGAGAGTATGCTCCGTTATGGGGAGGACGTCTTTTTAGATGATGTTACCGTGGCACAAGTGGAAGAGGCACTCGGGGTGACCATCACCCCTGTCCCACAGGACGGATTCGACCTCTGCGATGCCATCTTTAATCAATTTACTCCAAGCGAGCGCACCATCACCCCACCCATGACAGATCAAGCCTTTGCCTATCGGCAAAATATATAAAAGGAAGTGACACTATGTCAAAACCATTGGTAGCCATCGTCGGCCGTCCAAACGTCGGAAAGTCGATGTTATTTAATAAACTCTGTGGTCAACGCCTCTCCATCGTGGAGGATACCCCCGGCGTCACCCGTGACCGTCTCTATGCCTCGTGCGATTGGAGAAACCGTGTCTTTGACATTGTGGATACCGGAGGAATCGAGCCCACTTCGGATGATCAAATCCTCGCCTTCATGAGGGAGCAAGCCGAGATCGCCATCTCGATGGCAACCGTGATCGTCTTTGTCTGCGACGTCAAAACGGGGATCACTGCCTCGGATCAAGATGTGGCACATATGCTCCTCCGTTCCAAACAACCTGTGGTCCTTGCAGTCAATAAATCCGACCAAGTGGGACGGGAAAACCCCGATATTTACGAATTCTATAACCTTGGATTGGGGGACCCCATTGCTGTCTCTGCTGTCCATGGACATGGCACCGGCGATCTCTTGGATGCTTGTTTCGCCCACTTCCCTACCGAAGACTGGGAGGAAGAGGACGAGGATATCATCAAGGTGGCTATCATTGGTAAACCAAACGTCGGAAAGTCCTCCCTCACCAATAAAATTCTGGGGGAAGAGCGTGTTATTGTCTCGGATGTGGCGGGTACCACCCGTGATGCCGTGGATAGCGAATACGAAAACGAGAAGGGGAAATTCCTCCTCATCGACACGGCTGGGATGCGCAAAAAGGCGAGGATTGACGACCGTATCGAAAAATTCTCGGTGCTCCGTGCCACCATGGCAATCGAGCGCAGTGACGTCTGCCTGATCATGATTGATGCTCGTGAAGGTGTCACAGAACAGGATACCAAAGTGGCTGGCCTTGCCCACGAAGCTGGCAAAGCTTGTATTATCGTGGTCAATAAGTGGGACATCATCGAAAAAGATGGTAAGACCATGGACAAAATGCGTGAAGATGTCCGTCACGATTTGGGTTATATGCCTTATGCCCCTATTTTGTTTATCTCTGCGCTCACTGGGCAACGTGTGGACCGTCTCTTCGATCTGATTGTCTATGTCTCGAACCAAGCCTCGATGCGTATTACCACAGGAATGCTTAATAGTGTGCTCAGTGATGCCACCACAAGAGTGCAACCCCCTACCGATAAGGGGCGTCGCCTGAAAATCTATTATATGACCCAAGTGGGGATCAAACCTCCTCATTTTGTCACCTTCTGTAACGAAGCTAAACTCTTCCACTTCTCCTATCAACGATATCTTGAAAATCAAATTCGTAATACCTTCGGACTGGAAGGAACCCCCATTCGCATGACCATTCGCCAAAAAGGAGAGAAAGATTCATGATCTATTTGATTTGTGGTGCTATGCTCCTCACTTGCTATTTCCTCGGCTGTTTTAATGGAGCTGTCATTGTCTCGAAGTATATTTTGCGTGACGATATTCGAGATCATGGCAGTGGAAATGCTGGGCTTACCAACTTTTATCGCACCTTTGGTGGTGGCTTGACCTTTGTTGTCATCCTCACTGATATGCTCAAAGGGGTATTTTCCATTTTGCTCGCAAACTTTGTGGTATCCTACCTCACGATAGATGCCTATGCCGTGAATCTTCAATATGCTGCAGCGCTGAGCTGTATGCTTGGACATATCTTCCCCGCCACCTTCCATTTCAAGGGAGGCAAGGGAATCCTCACAGGTGGCGCCATCATTTTAATGCTGGATTGGCGCATCGCCCTACTGGTTTGGGTCTCCTTTTTCATCCTCTTCCTCTCGACACGTTATGTCTCGCTTGGCTCTTGCTTTGCTGGGGTGGCCTTCACCCTTTCCACTGCCTATTTTTACCCTGATTTAGTAACCGTATTACTCGCCTCCATCATTGGAGGACTTCTGTTGTGGGGGCATCGTACCAACATTCAACGCCTGATCAAAGGGGAAGAAAATCGCTTCCAACTTCGTAAATCCAAACAGAATCAACCAAAGGAGGGATAATTTTGAATATTACAGTCTTAGGGAGTGGTGCTTGGGGGACGGCACTGGCTCTGGTTTTAGTGGAAAATGGTCATCAAGTCACTATTTGGAGTTACTTGAAAGCCCAAGCCGACGAGATGAAGAAAACAGGTATCAATCCTGCTCTCTCAGGCATCACCCTCCCCAAAAATCTTGGAATCACCGATGATATTTCGGTGGTGCGTGAGAGTGGTTGCGTCGTGATCGCTACACCATCCTTTGCTGTGCGTGAGACGGCACGTCGCTTAAAAGGTCTGATCCCTGATAATACCGTCATCATTTCGGTGGCAAAGGGGATTGAGGCGAGTACCTCCCTTCGTATGTCTCAAATGATTGAAGAGGAGCTCCCCTCTTGCCCTGTGGTGGTGCTCACGGGTCCCTCCCACGCCGAAGAGGTGGGACGTGGGATTCCCACTGGGGTTTTGGTGGCTGCCGATCACCCTGTGCACAGTCAACTGGCGCAGGATCTGTTTATGAACACCCGTTTTCGTGTCTACACGAGTGAGGATAAAATCGGGTCGGAGATTTGCGCTGCTCTGAAAAATGTTATGGCTGTGTGCTCTGGCTGTTCCGACGGACTTGGCTATGGCGATAATACCAAAGCAATGCTCATGACCCGAGGGCTTGCCGAAATGGGACGTCTTGGGGTTGCCTTGGGTGCCAAACGTGAGACCTTTGGTGGTTTAGCCGGGGTTGGAGACCTGATCGTCACCTGTACCTCGATGCACTCTCGTAACCGTCGCTTTGGTATTTTAGTGGGAGAAGGGC
>JAWXUK010000091.1:0-7752 GCA_044432785.1 Eubacteriales bacterium
AGCTGTTTACACTCCTCAGCTGTGATAATGCGATCTTGGGTAAGGGGACGTTTGACCTCGAGGAGGACATGGTGTTTGTGGGCTGGCTTCTTAAGCTGCTTAATCTCAGCAAGTTGCTCCTCAAAGCTCAAGTGGGGGGCATTGTACATCACCGAGGTAAATCCACAGTCGATGGCATGTTTACACTCCTCGAAGTTAGCACCATCGAGGTGAACCGACACAGGTGCCTTGATTTTGTTTGTTTTGATGATCTCGACAATGTGGTCAAGGACAACATGATATTGATCCTCCGACCCATCTAGTAGATGGGTCACGCCAAGTACGACAGGAGACTTAAGGCCCTTCGCATGGAGTAGCACCTCTTTCACCGATTCAAAACTGGTCAGGTTAAACTGCGCCACACCATAGCGCAAGAGACGTGCATTTTTGAGGAGAATTTTCTCGGAGAAGATCTTTTTACGACGAAGACTGACCTTCTTTAGTTTGAGGCGCATACCGTCATCTCCCGAGAACATCGAGAGAATCCGACGGAAAATATCAAGTCCACCAGACATGGTACTCGTCGCACTCGCAGCAGTAGCTGCCGTAGCAGTCACAGCAGTCGCAGCGCCACCGATGGCTCCGGTCACAGCAACCACACCACCCACAGCAGCCACACCACCCACCACAGCTACACCAACCGTTACAGGCGTGACGGGAATGGGGGAACTCTCGCTGATCACAGGCTCTTGAGGAACAATCTCAGGAGGGATCTCCACTTCGGGATCTGGCACCACCTCGGGCTCTACTTCTGGCACCACTTCAGGTGGCTCGGAAGGGGTGGGTTCTGGTGCGACGAAATCATCACTATCAGTAAAACTATTATTGTTACTAGAGGGACCACTAGATCCACCAGAAGGGGTAGAGGGTTCGGAAGGGCTAGGGGCTGGGGAGGTATCAGGTTCTGGAGTAGAATCGGGCTCGGGCTGAGGCTCGGGTTCAGGCTGAGGCTCTGGCTCGGGTTCAGGTTCTTCTTCGGGGAGCTCTTCTTCAGGGAGCTCCTCTTCTTCAGGGAGCTCTTCTTCTGGAACTTCCTCTTCAGGTACCTCTTCCTCCTCGACTGGAGGGTCAGGTGTTGGATCTGGGGTTGGGGCTGGGGTTGGGGCTGGAGCAGTGGCTGCCTCAAGGATGGTATAAGTAACCCCACTCTCGAAGGAGAGGAAATAGTTGCTCGAATCAAAGGTGGAAGAACTTGCGAGTTCCAAGGTATTGCGCATAATGGTTGCGCTCCCTGCCGACTCACTCGATAGCTTGAGTTCTCCGGAGAAATTTGGTTTCTCTCCCGATGCCTCCCCACTATGACCGTAGCTGATAGAATAGCTATCCCCTTCAGTGTGGGACTGCCCTGCATCAGGTGATACGATAAGTGCTGCGCGCATAATGGAGAAATAAGTGGTGAGTTCACCACTATAGTTGCCTGTAAAGGTGATAATCACGGTGGGTTTTGAGGCAGAACTAGGGGTTCCGGCATTGATATTGTTCTCATAGCGCAAGGTATAAGAGTTCGTGGTCAAGCCATCAATGGTGACGGTCACCGTAGGGGTATGAGACGCGCCGTGATAGGTGCTCCCGCTTGCAACCGAAACCGAAACGTTAAAATCTGTGGTGGTCTCTAAGTTCGCAGGCGCAATGGTAAAATCTCCACTCGCAGTACCGGTATAGTTGCCCTTGCCCTCCACGGTGATGGTGTAATCCCCGGCGTCGGAGGGGAAAGCGACACTTCGAGATAGGGAGCGGGTGATGTCTGAGGTGATGGAGATGATTTCGTAATCCACATCATGTTTGAGGACGGTGGAACCCGAGGTAACCACGAGGTCATCAAAGTCTAATGAGGTGTCAAATTCCACGGTGTCCACCTTCAGAGGAATAGCATCCGAGGCGATGGGGATTGCCCTGATATTGATCACTTTAGAAACAGATCCTGTGTAATAATCTCCAATTCCAATCACTCTGATGGTGTGCGCCCCTACCATAATAAAGTCGCCGTCGGTGGTGAGGTTATAGTGCTCCCCTTCTTTGAGTGGGTCGCCTAGGTCGTTATACACTTCGATGACCGGAACGACCTCTTTGCCAGTGTAGTCGTAGCTCTCTGACTCCAAGGTGACGTGCTGGTCTGTGAGGGTGATCTTTAAGATGTTGTAGGGGATGGTGGTGTTCCCAGTGAAATTGCCCATTCCAGTGAGTGAGACCTGTGGGGTGCCAGTGGTGTGTGATTGGTAAACGAGCCTATAGTCGGTGTCCTCTACGAGGGTTTTGCCGTTATAAGTGACGGTTACCGTGGGGTTTTCGGTAACAGTTCCCGAGGTGATGGAGACCACAACGTCGGTATCGTTGATATTTTTGGTGGAGATGGTAAAGACCTTTGTGGTGGTACTGCCATAATAGTTGTCTATCCCCGTGATGGTGACGGTTGGGGCGGATTGCGAGGTGCTATTTCCGACATTGATATTGTGGGAATACTGCACGGTATAATCTTGGTTTAAAGTGAGGGTTTTGTCGCCGAGCACCACAGAGGAGACGGTGGGTAGGATGGCGCCCCCTGTGTAGGTATAGGTGTCTTGTGCGAGGGTGATGACGGCGCTCGAGAGATCCCCCACCACGATTTGGAAGGATTTTTGGGCGCTACCAACATAGTCCCCTTTTCCTTCGATGTAGACCCAAGCAGTGATCCCTGCTTGGGTGTTTTTATCGGAATAGGAGATGGTGTAGTGGACGCCTAATTCAAGAAGTACCCCGTTAACCCGAACTTCTGGGGTGGGACGCTTGGGCTGACCGTCATAGATTTGGTCTGGAATATCGGCGATAACCGCATTTGTGAGGTCGATTTTGTCAGGTTCGATGATGGTATAGTCCACCTCGGTAAACATACGGAAATAATTTCCAGTACCATAGACCTTTATGGTATGAGCCCCAACAGAGGTGCTCCCACTGTCATCCTCAAAACGAAAATGCTCATCTAGTACCAAGGACTGGCCTTGATAGGTGTATGTGAGGGTGGGGTAGACCATATTCCCCGTGTAGTCAGGATTTTCGACGTTCACGAGGGTGGCGAGAGTGATGGGAATTTTGCTAATGGAGTAGGTTTTGGTGGCAGTACCACTGTAGGCCCCTTTTCCTGTAATTGTGATGGTGGGGAAATCTCGAGTTTGATCATCAGAGGTGATGGAAGTGTTGTTGCTATAGGAGATATCATAATCATCAGTGGAGAGGAAGATATCTCCAAGTTTCACACTTGCGATAGTGGGATTTGTGGCTGCGTTTGTATTGGTGGTGTGGTTACCAACGAAGAGAAATTCATCGGTCTCCAATCCCAAGTCGGTACTTTCTTGCACCAAAGTGATGATGGCACTGCTAATATCAGGGTCGTAGAGTTCGAAGGTGGTAGAGATAGAGTCCTTATAGTTGTTTGTGCCGGTTGCAGTGATGGTGGCTGTGCCGACAGAGTTATTGTTAGAATAAGTGAGAGTGTAGTCGTTAGGGTTACTAAGCTGAGTTTCGTACCATGACAGCGAGATATCGGGAGAAACGGGGCTTCCCTCGTACTTTTGTGGTGCGACCTCGGTAAAAACGAAGTTAGCATCCCCCACAAAGGAGCGTGGATCAATGGTGAAATTTGTAATTTTCTCACCAGTGTAGTCCCCTTTTCCAACCACTTTGACCCAATTATCATCGTATGTATTTTTGTTCGTGCCATAACTAACAGTATAATTACTGCTATCCAAAACTGAACCGTTTAAGGTGACGGTGGGAACAGGTGCATAATTAATCCCAGTGTAAGGGAAGGTGGTTTGGTCGAGGGTGACCGTGGCATTTGAGAGGTCGGGGTCGAAGATTTGGAAGGTGGTGGTGTCGGAGGTGGAGCTTGAATAATTGCCCCACCCTCTGATTGTGATGGTGGCAGTACCAATATTAGTATTGTCAGAGTATGAGAGGGTATAGTCCACGTCTTCCACAAGTGTATACGCATAGTGGGTCAGAACAGGTTTGGGTTCGTGAGCACTACCAGTGTATGGAAGGGGTGCTATCGCTGCAATAGTTGGAGCCGTGATGGAGATAGGGGTGATATTATAATAGGACGTGGCGATGCCGCTATAGTTGCCGATTCCTGTAAAGGTTACAATACATTGCCCAGCATTGATGTAGTCACTATATTCAACTGTATAGTCTGTCTCATCAATAAGGGTCGTACCATTAAGCTTTAATGTATAAGTTGGTATTCTAGGTGTTGTATTGAATATCATATTAGTGCCTTGGGAACTATAAACAGCTCCACTAATATCAATTTTACTATCTGCCACAATTTCAAAAGAAATGGTTTTTGTCCCCGAATAGGTTCCCCCAGGAATAGCAGTGATAGTGAAACTTGCAGTACCGATATCAGTGTTATTATCGTGGCTAAAAGTATAGTCTATGTTCGCTTCAAGCTTGGTTTCGCCCATGAACACTTCGGTTTGTGGATAGAGGGCATAGCCTGTGTGGGTTTGGTCTGGAATGGGAGTAATTGTGGCATTTGCAAGGTTTGAGGTATCACTCGACCCATCAGAAAGTCCGTCAGAGCCAAAAGAGAGCTCGGTCTCGATTCCTGTTGAGGGTGTGGTAGAGCCTGTCTTGTCAGTGGTAGTGATGATGGTGCCCGAAGGGATAGAGGCAGTTCCATCAGGGTTTATGGTGAAATCACCGTCAGTGACATAGGCAGAGGAATCACTACCGGTAACAGTGAGCCCTCCAATGGTTCCGTTGGATAAAATCTGAGAATTATCTCCAAGAATGGCAGAACTATTTTGGGAAGTGACGGTTTTGTCGGAGTTCGAGCTAACGATCAAGGTAGAATCCGAGATGTTGAGTGGTTTGTTTTGCACGTTAATAGCAGCAAAAGTTCCACTTTGTGTGGTGCAGATGAGGGCAGAATCAGAAACATCAAAACTACCATTGACCACATCAATGGCATACCCCGTGGTAGATGAAACATTAAGATTAGAGTCGGCTACCGTCAAATTTCCTGAATTGAGATACATTCCGATACAAGATGTAGCACTCACCGTGAGATCCATCTCGTCCAATGTTAAGGATCCGTTTGACACAAATAGAGCTGCAGTGGCAGAGCTGGAAGCCGAGATGGAGAGAGTACCAGAAATGGTGGGGGAACTATTGGAGGTGGTTAGAGCTGCTTTGTTCGTGGTTGAAATTACAACGTGATCAAAGGTTACGGTGGTATTTGTGTTGATATCAATGGTATCAGAGGTAGTAGAGACACCACTCGCCATCGATATGGTAACGGGTATGCTACTTTTTATGGTCAGGATATTGCTTGCATAGGTATAGTGGGTATTAGCAACAAGGGTGGTTCCGTCATCTGCCACAATGGTAAAATCCCCCACTGTCACGGCAGCTGCGTAGGTCTCAGCCCCCCTGATACTATAGGTAGATGGGGCTTGATAGTCGAAGGAACTCACGTTAGATTGTGTGGTATCTTCGGAACTTACCTCCTGAGCAGGCTCAACCAAAGAAAAGCCTTCAAAAATGGGCAGGGCACTATCCACCACAACAGCACGTAACGCAAGGGAAAAAACGAGTGTTGCAGCAGTGGACGAGAGCAAAAGCTCTTTTGTGCGACGTTTCATCGGTCAAACCTCCAATCAAAATGATTTACACAGGGAATAAAGTATGTTACACTAGATAAAAGCCAATAGCAACGCAAAACATGATCAAAAATCCAGAGATCATGAGGAGGAGCAATTTGGGATACCCCTTGGGTGTGATGTGACCCATTTGGTCAAGTTTCTTAATCACAGGATGAAGTGAGACGAAATAGAGCGAGATGGAAGCCACCATGGCAAAGCAAGCGTAAAGCTTGGTTTGGTCACTACCGGTAGCTACGATGACCCCAAGTAGTACGATGAAAATCATCTTTACATTTGCAATCCACGAGATAAGGTAACGGGAATAAAGACGGGTCCCCTCGTCCTGTTGGGACTCGTGAAAGTGGTTAAAAACCCCGGTACCGTTACACGGCCACAGGTCAGGACGGAAGTAGAGCACACAAACGTTAGACCCTTCCATCAACATAAAGGCAAGGATCACATAGTCCAAAATAGTCATGGTAGCACCTCTGAAATTTCATAGAATGAGTATCCTATATTATACCAGATTCTTTTCGAAATTGCAACCATTATTTTTCCAATTCCTCTCCCAATATGGCAAAAAATATCACTGAATCAATCCGAACAAAAAGACATACTATTATAAGAAAACGCAGAAATACAAAGGAGATATCACATGAATACAACAAACTTTTTCGCTATCGAAGGAATTGATGGCAGTGGAAAAACCTCCCAAATCGCTCGATTGAAAGAACGTTTTGCCCAAGAGAAAATCCCAGCGCATTTCACTCGCGAACCCTCAGACCTAACGGTAGGGAAATTGGTGCGTGATATGCTAGAGGGACGTAAGACGATGGACAACCGAGTGATCGCTGCGCTCTTCGCAGCCGACAGGTTAGATCATATACTAGATCCAGAGGACGGAATGCTTGCACAGCTTGCTAAGGGGCAAACCGTGATCACAGATCGCTATTATTTCTCCTCCTACGCCTATAATGGAGTGGACATGCCAATCGAGTGGGTGATTTCGGCAAACAGCCAAGCTGCTGCCCTCTTGCGTCCTACAGCCACCATCTTCCTCGACCTCTCGCCCGATGTCGCCCTCCAGCGTATCTCGCAAAACCGTGAGAGCTTTGAACTATTCGAGACCAAAGAGCGGCTCGAACAGGTGCGCAAGAACTATCTCGCAGCCTTTAAAAGCCTGAAACAGCAGGAAACAGTAGAGATCATAGATGCTAGTGCCACCGAGGAGGAAGTGGCGCAAGCCCTGTGGCAGACCATCTCAAAGTACTATACATAGAGTTCTATATTATAATGTATATATGGTCTTTTCTAGGTTTTGAAATAAAAAAGCGTGTCAATCCATTGGTAACACAAGGTTTCATCGGTGTTTTAAAAAGAAAATGAAAAAAGTTCCAAAAAAGGGTTGACAAGGTAAAGGTTTCCATGCTATACTAAAAGTCCACTTAAGGTTTGCAGCGAGCAAGAAAAGAAACACGCAAAACGGCTCAAAAAACTTTTTAAACTTTTTTTAAAAAAAGGGTTGACAAGTGCAAAACGATGTGGTAAGATAATTAAGTCGCTAAACGAGAGACCACTTCACAGTGGCTAGCGAAAAAGGGCGAAACCCTTTGAGGCATCTCGGATAGAGTGACGTGCACCTTGTAAATTAAACAACGTAAAAGAACACAACTTACTAAAACACCATTTTTGGATTTTTTAAAAAAGATGTTGAATAAGATGAAGAAATTCATACGATATCAACGTCACATTTCTTTGAAGCTAGATGTGAGAAATCACAAATCAAGTTTCAATAAAACGATTTGAGCAACCTCGGTTGTATAGATACCATTTTATTGAGAGTTTGATCCTGGCTCAGGATGAACGCTGGCGGCGTGCCTAACACATGCAAGTCGAACGAGAACCCTGGAGCTTGCTCTGGGAATTCTAGTGGCGGACGGGTGAGTAACGCGTGAGAAATCTGCCTCGGAGTGGGGAATAACACATGGAAACGTGTGCTAATACCGCATGATGCAAGTGAGTCGCATGGCTCTGCTTGCCAAAGATTTATCGCTCTGAGATGATCTCGCGTCTGATTAGCTAGTTGGTGGGG
>JAWXUK010000092.1:0-7740 GCA_044432785.1 Eubacteriales bacterium
ATAAGGTGGAAGCGAGCGATCGCACCTCCATTGAAACCTCTATCGAAACCCTCAAAGAGACCCTCAAAGGCTCTGACATTGAGGCAATCACCCGTGATACCGATGCTCTGATGAAGCTCTTCCAAGAGGTTTCTGCAAAAATCTACTCTCAACAAGCACCTCCCGAAGGGGAACCAGCTCCACAACAACCTGATAATCAAGGTCCCGACGTCGTGGATGCTGATTTTGAAGTGGTTGACGATCAATAATAAACAACCGTAACAATACTGTACAAAGGACGAAGGCACGTGCCCTCGTCCTTTGTATGGCGAAATAATGAAAAAGAGGTGACCCCCTTTGGCAGAACAGAAACAAGACTATTACGAAGTACTAGGACTCAAAAAAGGTGCGAGCGACGACGAGATCAAAAAAGCTTACCGTAAACTCGCAAAACAATACCACCCCGATCTAAACTCTGGGGATGCAACAGCAGAAACACGCTTCAAAGAGGTTAACGAGGCTTACGGTATCCTCTCCGACGAAGGAAAGCGCAGTCGCTACGACCAATTCGGTCACGCCGGTGTCGACCCAAGCTATGGTGGCGGTGGTGGTGGTTTTGGTGGTGGAGGCTTCGGTGGCTTTGGCGACCTTGACTTCGGTGATATTTTCGACTCCTTTTTTGGTGGATCTGGTGGTGGACAACGTCGCAACGGCCCCAAAAAAGGGGATAGTCTGCGTGGCAATCTCACCATCACCTTCGAGGAGGCAGCCTTTGGTTGCGAGAAAGAGATCAACCTCTCTCGCTCGGAAAACTGCCCTGACTGTAACGGTTCTGGCTGTTCCTCTGGGACCACTGCCGAAGTTTGCTCGGAATGTCGTGGTGCTGGTGTGGTCCGTGTGCAACAAGGCATGGGTGGCATCGCCTTCAATCGCACCGTCACCTGTAACAAATGTCACGGTAAGGGCACCATCATCAAGTCCCCTTGCTCCACCTGTCACGGCAATGGAACCGAGCAAAAACAACAGCGCATCACGGTCACCATCCCTGCTGGTATCGACGAAGGTCAGGCAATTTCTCTACGTGGACAGGGTAACGCTGGCAAAAATGGTGGTCCTGCAGGTGATTTGATCGTAGGGGTGCACATTCAACCAAGCGAGATCTTCGAGCGCAACGGCACTGCCGTCCTCTTCAAGCAACCCATCTCCTTCCTACAGGCATCCCTCGGTTGCGAGCTCGAAATCCCCACCATCGACGGCAAGGTCAAATACAATCTCCCTGCCGGCACACAAACCGGAACCACTTTCCGTCTCTCTGGCAAGGGAATCCCCGAACTTCGTGGCAAAAACCGTGGAGATCAGTATGTTACGGTGTCGGTTATGGTGCCAACCAGCCTCAATGACGAGCAAAAGGCTGCACTACTCGCCTATGCCGAAACCATGAACGAAACCCTCAACCCTACTTCTAAAGGTAACGTCTTCGGAAAAAAGAAAAAGAAAAAATAAACCCTTAAGTTTTTGGCAATTTCTGCCGATATAATGTTATCGCAAAGTTACGTCCACTTATAAGGAAGAACCAAATTTTGAAGGGAGATCAATTTCATGGATATTTCTAGCTTAAGCAATGCGTCCACCTACGCTACCACCACCAACAAAACCGAGGAAGCAACCTCTCGTCGTGTACCTAAAGAAGAGGGCAGACCTGCACCTCCTCCCCCACCACCAAAAACAGATAGCTACACCCCTAGCTCTGCTGGGTTGCAAGCACTAGCCACCCAAGAGGACGAGGCAGCTGCTGTCACCGAAACCACTCAAGCTGCAACAAGCCAAGCTACCGAGGCAACCCAAGATACTGGCAATAAGTACGAAATTGACCGTGATTTTATCACCGATCTCAAAATTGAGCAAGCAGAGCGTCAAATTGACTTCCTCATGCAAATTAGCGAGTCCTTCACGAAGCAAGGAATCTCTATGGCTCGTGGCGACGGAATCTGGGCACAAATTGCCGAGGGTAAATTCGAAGTCTCCGAAGCAGAGTCTGCTGAAGCTGCTGCTGCCATCTCTGAAGACGGCTATTGGGGCGTAACCCAAACTTCCGAGCGCATGTTTGAAATGGCGATGAGCCTATCGGGTGGCGACCCTGAAGTCATGGCTGAAATGCGTGAATGCTTTGAAAAAGGCTATGAAGCCGCTGAAAAAGCATGGGGTGGAGAACTTCCCCAAATTTCTCAAGACACTCGCACTGCTACCTTGGATCTCTTTGACAAATGGGAATCTGAAAACGCTGCACAATAAAATTCAAACCCCCAATGATGCTATCATCATTGGGGGTTTTACTATATTATTCAATCTAAAATCCCCTCCCCGAATGGGGAGAGGATTTCACTGCTATTCCGATTGATGCTCGGCTAGATGCTCACCATCAATATCCTGCACATTGACGGTTCTGCGTTTGATCCGATGCGCCTCGGATAGTTCGAGGAGTGCATCTCGCATTTCATTGGAATTTTTGATATGTTCTAGGGTCAAAATGGGGTGTGTGGTGTCCCCTGTGTGACAAATAATGGTACCTAATCCAAACATGCGCTCGAAAAGGGATTTTCGCAGTTCCACATCCACCACTTTATACATATAGCAGGCATTTTCTCTGCGATTGAGAAAACCTTCATTGATATTGAGACGTTCCTCTGTAATTTCGTAGGTGGTAAAGGTCCAAGGAAGGGCAAAAAATACCCAACGTTTGCGTTCCGTCATAATCATAGTAAATACTCCTTTATAGTTAAGTTATCTCCGTTTTTTTCAGATGAAACATACTCTCATCAAAGTTTTCGTAGTTTTTCAACTCACCATCAGGGAGCAAAATTTCGGTCAAACCATCACATTCTTTGAATACCTTATCAAATGGAGTGGAACCTTTATAGAGCTGAACCCCATGTGGAATATTCACTCGCACCATGCTATAACAATTCTCGAAGGCGCACATTCCAATCTCCTTAAGACCATCAGGAAGACGGATTTCGAGGAGCTCAAAACAGTCCTTAAAGGCTTTGGTACGGATGGATTCCAGTCCAACCCTTAGCGTCACTCGTTCGAGCAAAGTGCAATTTTGAAAGAGAAATGCCTCGATATGCTTCACCTTTTCTGGAATATCAATTTCTTGCAACTCGCTACAGTTCGCAAAGGCATAGCGCTCCATTTTTTCCACAGAACATGGCAAATTGATATTGACAAGACTGCAACAACCAGAAAAAGCACTGTTCCCAATGACCTTGAGCCCCTCGGGCAGAGTGATTTCCTTTAGGTTAATGCATTTTTCAAAGGCGCTCCAACCAATTTCTTCCAGCTCGTCAGAGAGTCGTACTTTGATTAGATTGGTGCACCCAGAAAATCCATATTCACCAATTTTTTTGATATTTTTCGGAAGAATTATCTCAATAAGATTGCTACACCCTGAAAAAGTGCTGTTTTCTATCTCATATAACTCATCAGGAAACGTGATATGGGAAAGTCGAGTGCAATTTTGAAAGGCTCGACCTTGTAGTTCCAATAATTTTCGTGGGAGTTCAATTTCCTTAAGGTTCTCGCAGTTTTCAAAGGCTCGTACCTTAATTCTCTCCACCCCTTGAGGCAGAATGATCCCTTCCAAACGACCACAGTTTTCGAAGGTTGCACCCTCGATTTTTTCCAATCTGCGTGGCAGATTGATGTGCTCTAAACTACTGCAGTTTTGAAAGGCACCCCAACCAATTTCTTCAAGCTCTTCCGGCAAAACCACGTGAACCAGAGAACTACACCCCGAAAATGCTTTTGACGAGAGAGATTGTAGCCCTACAGGCATGGTAATTTCAGTGAGGGCAGTGCATCCCTCGAAAGCGCCCCACTCCACCTTTTCAAGACTTCTAGAGAGTTCTATTTTCGTAAGGGTTTCGCAGTGCGCAAATGCCGAGGTGCCAATGATTTTGACCCCTTCCGGTAGGACGAGCTCCCCACCCTCACCGATATAGTCGTAGAGGGTGTTTTCCACAAGAATAAAGCCTTGCGCATCAGCAAGCGCCAAACACCCCACAAAAACCCCCACTCCCATCTCGATAAAATGGGATGGCTTTGTGATTTTATGTAGTGCCGAGCAGTCCTCGAAGGCGTTTCTACCGATTTCTTCCAAGCTTTCAGGAAATGAAATTTCCACCATATGATCACAGTCACGAAAGGCCGAAGCACCTAATTTGCGCAATCCTTCTGGTAACACGACCTTTTCAAGACCGGTGCAATCTGCAAAGGTCTTCGAGCCAATCACACGCAAACTAAGGGGAAACACCACATCTGTGATGTCATCCCGATCTTCAAAAACACTCCAACCAATGGTGGCAACCCCTTCCGGAATGACGATAGCCCCACCAGTACCCATATAGTCGTACAGGGTATCCCCTGCGATGATAAAGCCGTGCTCATCTGCCATAGCCGAGCACCCTGCAAAGGCACTCTCTTCCACGATTTCAATGGAGTCAGGCAACTCAACAGAGGAGAGCGATTTACACTGTTCGAAGGCACCCCAACCAATTTCAATCAGCCCATAGGGCAAAGAGATTTCGCTCAAACTAGAGCACTCTGCAAACGCAGAGCCACCAATCTCTTTCAGGCCATTTGGCAAGGTGACCTCTCGCAGGTTGACACATCCTGCAAAAGTGTGTGCCTCGATATATCCCAAACTTTTGGGAAGGTCGATTCTGGTCAATCCAGTGCAATTTTCAAAGGAGTTCATCCCGATCTTCTTCACCCCGTCGGGCAAGGTGATTTCAATTAGTGTTGAACAGTTTTTAAATGCGTTGATTTCTATGACTGTAACGGCAAGCCCTTCCACCGTTTCAGGTACCACAACAGTGCAATCGGAACCGTTATATTTGATGATACTGGCTTCTTCTTTGAAGAGCTCATAGTCAAAGTCCTTCGTCCGTTTTCTCATCGCAAATCCTCTTTTCCTTTCACAAAGGCTCTATTCACTTTGTATATCAGGTTTTACACTCGTAGGATTTTCTCGTTCCCTAAAAAAGGAGATCAGATCCATTTTCGCTAGAACCAAGAAGTATCACAATTATTTTGAACCATAAAGGACACTCAAATGTTGTAAATACAGGGATTAGTGACGTTTTTTATTGGAATTTCCTTTGTGAAATCCCTCTTTTTTTGCTTCATTTTGTTCCTCTTGTTCAAGACCAGCAGGTTGATGCTCAATCACGATCTCTTCACCGGTTTGACCATTGCCAGGATGTGCTTCGAGAGCATTCATGGTCGCAGAAACCCCTGCTTTGACGCTCACTAAATCCGAGACAATCCCTTTGTCAAGAAGTTCGAAAGCTTTGATAAATTCTTTTTTATCCTCCACTGTCAGTCCACGCCAACCACGCATAAAGGAGTTTGTAAATTCAGCAGGAGGAATCTCTTCATAGTTTTCCACTTGATCAGAATTGTTTGTGATAATGGCATTGAAGTCCAAATCTTTCGAGAGTAGTTTCCCTGCGATTGGCTCACAACTATCAATCAAGGTAAGTATTTTAGTTAGTTGATGGGCATCCTTCACATAAATGGTGATGGTGCCCAAGGTATCGTCATATCCTGCTAAGTTTGTGTCATACTTGATATTTCCAGCAAAATTTTCTTCAATTCGACATAGTGCATGTAGCATAAGAGTGGTATTGTACGAACTTAGTGTCAAATAATTCACTTTTTTCGTCACCTGTAGTTGTCCTTTTTTAACCATTGTCCCAAATTGCATCACAATTCTCCTAACATATTTTCTTAGAAAAGGTAGCTATGAATGTCTATATTATAGTGTATCACAGCTTTTCCAATTTGTCAAATTTTTCTCATGACTCCACGAAAAAAGAGGGGTACCACACCAAGCGCTACTCCTCTTATCTTCTACTTTTTCGCCTTTGCCGTGACATCATGTACCACAATTTTCCAGATGGAGGTATTTGGCATTTCACCCGACACCTCTCCCCCCATATTCGCAATATTAGAAGGAGCATATCTATCGACAATGAGGGTGAGCACCTTCTTTTTCTCCTCAATCTTTCTCACTTCTTGAGCCATCCCACGAAAAATCGCTGAGCTATAGTTTGCAGAAAATTGCTCAGGAACTAGGGTGACATCCCCCACGCACGTGATACAGACATGAGGGTTTTTGCGCAGACAATCTAGCTTAAATCCCTCATTGGCACAGTGGAAATAGAAGCTCTCTCCCTCACGCACCAAGCTCACAGGTACACCATAGGGATTTCCCTCAGGGTCGATGAGCGAGAGCACCCCAAATAGAGTTCCATCAGCCACCTCATAGCCAAATTCAGGGGACATTTCACGATCTTTCCTTCTCATTTCGCTCCCTCCAATGGTCAGACCCCTCTTCTAAAAAAGAGCTTACC
Organism: Eubacteriales bacterium; assembly: GCA_044432785.1. Classification (GTDB taxonomy): domain Bacteria; phylum Bacillota; class Clostridia; order Oscillospirales; family Oscillospiraceae; genus JAWXUK01. The sequence continues at coordinate 6,396 of JAWXUK010000092.1, forward strand.
AATCACCACAAAGAGAAGATATCCAGCCATATCCACCGTCACGATGGTTGCGCCCACAGGGGTATCTATGAGCAGAGCCAACAGCATCCCAAAGGTGGTACATACCACTGAAAACACGATGGAACAGATCACAACCCCACGAAAACTTTTGAAAATTGCCATAGAAGAGAGTGCTGGCACGATGATGAGCGCCGAAATGAGTAGCGAGCCCACCAAGTTCATTGCAAGTACAATGATCACAGCAATGATCACAGCAATAAGGGTATTATACCTCTCCACTGCTATCCCTTTGGTGCGACAAAAATCCTCATCAAATGTGATGGCGAAGATAGTGTTGTAAAAATACAGGAAAAACCCAGCCACCACAACCGAGAGCACCGCGCACAGTTGTACCTCAACAGGGGTCAAGGTCAAAATGGCTGTGGCACCAAAGAGGGTACTGCAAACATCCCCCGATAAATTGGTGGAGGTACCGAAGAGGTTTAAGAGCAAATACCCCCCTGCCATCGACCCTACCGACATCATTCCAATGGCAGCATCCCCTTGGATTTTTGCTCTTTGTCCCGATTTGAGAAGCAAAACTGCTGCAATCACAGTGACAAAGAGCACCAAAGGCATCTCATTCGAGACATCAAGAACACTCCCCACTGCAATGGCGCCAAAGGCGACATGAGAGAGTCCATCCCCGATATAGGAAAAACGTTTGAGCACCAAGGTCGCCCCAAATAGAGAGGAACAAAATGCTATGAGCACCCCTGCAATCATGGCATAGACCACAAAGGAGTGTTGAAAATACATCTGCAAGGTACTAATGATATTCTGCATTCGCAAAATCTCCTTTTTAGGCTATATCAGCCAGTTTTCTAGTGTAAATCCGTCCATTATTGAGGAAATTTTTTCAAATATTCCTCTTTTGTGCCGTAAAAGATGTTTTCGTTTAGCCAAAGAATTTTAGTGGCATAGCGAAGCGCCGCATCCATATCGTGCGAAATCATCACAAGGGTGATCCCCTCTTGATGGAGATTACTCAAAAGCTCGTAGAGTTCTGCTGTGATTTTAGGGTCAAGCCCTGCTGTGGGCTCATCTAGCAGGAGCATTTTTCCCGAAGTGCACAGGGCACGTGCCAGCAGAACCCGTTCTTGTTGTCCTCCCGATAGCTCACGATAAGAGCGCTTTGCAAGGGGGACAAGCCCTAGACGCTCCATAGCATCTAGGGCTCGCTTTTTGTGTGTTTTATTGTAAAAGGGACCGGATAGGCACCCCGATAGAACAATCTCGTTCACAGTGGCTGGAAAATCTTTTTGCCGTGCCGTTTGCTGTGGGAGATAGCCTAATTCTTTGGGAT
>JAWXUK010000093.1:0-7723 GCA_044432785.1 Eubacteriales bacterium
GGATTTCTCCACACCGTGGAAGGAGGAGGTGATCTCTTCCAAACGTTCAAGACGTTTGATATAGTTTTCCAAGTTCTCACGTCGTGCGCCGGGGCGTGCTGCCGAGATAGCATCGGCAGCTTGCACCAAACAAGCTACGACGGTTTGAGGTTCGACATCGTTGTGGTGGGCATGGATTGCGTGAATCACGGCATCACTCTCACGATATTTGCGAGCGAGTTCTACACCAATGCTGACGTGAGAGCCTTCCACTTCGTGGTCGATCGCCTTGCCGAGGTCGTGGAGTAGTCCACCACGTTTTGCCTGCATGACGTCGGCTCCAATTTCGGAAGCGAGGAGCCCAGCAATGTGGGAGACCTCGATGGAGTGGTTGAGGACGTTTTGACCGTAGCTGGTACGGTAACGCATTCTACCGAGGAGTTTGACGATTTCGGGGTGGAGACCGTGTACATTGGTCTCAAATACAGCACGTTCACCCTCGGATTTGATGGTCATATCCACTTCACGTTTGACCTTTTCCACCATCTCTTCGATGCGAGCTGGGTGGATGCGCCCATCCTGAATGAGTTTTTCTAAGGTGAGACGTGCGATTTCACGGCGAACAGGATCGAAACAGGAAACCGTGATTGCCTCGGGGGTGTCGTCGATGATGAGGTCGACCCCTGTGAGGGTTTCGAGGGTACGGATGTTACGACCCTCACGCCCGATGATACAGCCCTTCATCTCGTCATTTGGCAGGTTAACCACCGAAACTGTGGCCTCGGAGACGTGGTCGGCAGCACAACGTTGGATAGCGAGCGAGATGATCTCACGAGCTTTGGTATCGGCTTCCTCTTTGAATCTCATCTCGATTTCTTTGATCTTCATCGCAGATTCGTGTGTGACCTCGGCTTCGAGTTCGTGGAGGAGGAAGTTTTTCGCCTCCTCTGCAGTGTAACCAGAGATTTTTTCGAGGGTTTCCACCTCTTGGTCGTGTAGGGACTGGATTTTTTGGTTTAGCTCGTCCTGTCGGGCGATCTTCGAGACCAATTGCTCGTCCTTTTTCTCGAGGGTTTCGGTTTTCTTGTCGAGGTTTTCTTCCTTTTGTTGCAGACGGTTTTCCTGACGTTGCAGCTCGGAGCGACGTTCCTTCACTTCACGATCATGCTCGGTACGATCTTTTAGAATCTCTTCCTTGGCTTCGACCAAGGCTTCACGTTTTTTACTCTCTGCGCTTTTGTATGCTTCGTTGACAATGCGGGTTGCCTCTTCTTCGGCAGAACCAATTTCACGCTCGGCTGTCTTTTTCCGTTGGGAAATTCCTAAGAATATTCCAACGGGCAAGCACAGTGCAGCGGCTACTATAGCTCCAATAATAAATTGCATGACTAAAAACACCTCCATAAATTAAAAATTTTGTATTGCTGAGTTTCCTGAAAACGGCATGAAACAGACGCAACCCTAAAAAGGCTTGCGACCACTGAAAAACTATATGGGGGGAGTGCGAAAAAGTCCATGTAGATAGGAATATAAGGGTCAGTGGGCTTTTGAAGAATCCCATAAAACAACCATAAATGGTAATATCGTTTTTCAAATAGAGTACCCTTCTATTGTATCTTGCCTCGCCCTTTCTGTCAAGAGAAAGTTGCAATAAATCGAACAAATTTATTTTGGAAAGTGATTTATGTGCAATGGAAAAGCATGAGGATAAAAAACAGGTGCTCCACGCCAATAACGGCATGAAACACCTGCTGAAATTTAATTATTTCTGTTGTTTTGTCCAAACTCTTTTTGGAGACGATCGAAGTCTAAGCGACTGGTACTTTGTGCCAGTTCAGCGTCGTACTCACGGTCCTCTTGACTTTGGTGAGAGCCTGATTGTTGATCCATTCCTGCATTGAAGAGGAAACGTGTGGTGACCTCGATATCATCGTCGGAAATGTCCTCTGCGCCTTTAAGGAGGGATCTAAAGTCGAGGAAATCTTCATCCCCGACAGATTTTCCGGTCTCTGCCATGGCTCCTGCCATAGCACGTTCGAGATATTGCTGGACGTCGGGGTCCTTGCTGCTCTCTTGACGTTTGGGTGCTGGCTCGTTTTCGGCAGGTGTGCGTGGAGCTTGTTGGGTCTCACGCAAAGAGGGACCGAGCAACGCACTTAAAGATTCAAGGTACTCACGCTCTTTTTTGTGGAGGGAGAGCACTTGCTCGATGTAGTTTGCAGTGCTTGCTTTGACTGCTTCTGCATGATCTTCTTGCGCAGAGAGCTCGTCGATGGCACGGTTACGGATGGAATCGGCTTCGCTTGCAGCGGCAGCAAGAATACTATCACGTTTTTTCTTGCCTTCGGACACCATATTTTCCGCAATTTTTTGTGCAGCAACCAGTGCTTTACGCATGGTTTCTTCGGTACTGCGATATTCTTCGATTTTTTCGGACATGACCTTCATTTTGCGTTTGAGTGCCGTGTTCTCGCTAAAGAGGGCGGTATAATCGGCGGTGACGGTGTCGAGAAACTCGTCCACTTGAATCATATTGTAGCCACCGAAAGAAACTTTAGCAAAACCTCTTTCAGAAACCTCTTGTGGTGTTAACATTTTTCATTCCTCTTTTCGTATAGTATTAGAAACGTTCGTCGTTGAAATGGATGTCGCTTTTGTTTAACTCGTCGAGTAAATCGCCGAGAATATCGACGTTATAAGGGGTGATTACATAAGTAGAGAGAGCGATATTTTTGATTTGTCCGTCGATGGCATAGGCGACACCGGCAAGGAAGTTCAAAATTCGCTTTGCCACGTCGGGGTCAGTGGACTCGAGATTGAGGACCACGGTGCGCTTTTCACGGAGTTGGTCGGCAATGTCGCAAGCATTTTCAAAGCGATCTGGCTTTGCGATAAAGACCTGAACCTGGGTTGTGGTTTTGATATTGACCACTTTGTCACGGCGAGAGGCTGTTTCGAAACTGAGCTCTTCGGTTTCACGCAAAGGGCGACGCTCCCGACGTTCGGAAGAACGGGGGAGTGGTTCGAAATCTTCGTAGTCGTCCTCGTCCTCTTCGTGTTTCGAGAGTCGTTTGAACTCACTGAAAATATTCATGCAAAAATCCTCCTTGAAAATTTGGTTATCTGTGGCCAAAGAGCGCCGTCCCTACACGGACGAGGGTGGCACCATGGGCGATTGCGAGGGGATAATCATCGCTCATACCCATAGACAGGCAATCTAACTTATTATAATTATCCGACATTTTTGCCGAAATGTCAATATAAAGCTGATACAATCTTTCGAAATATTTTTCGCCATCACCAAAAACCCTTGAATTTGGGGGGATTGCCATGAATCCACGCAGAAAAATATTTTTTTGTTCAGCGGCAAAAAAGGCGATTTCTTCCAATTCTTCGGGGCTGAAGCCACTTTTGCTGGCTTCACTTCCAAGATTGACCTCAAGCAAAATGTCCTGCACTACCTCAAGTTTTTGGGCTCGTGCCGATACCCCTTGAATGAGTTTACGAGAGGAGATGGATTGGATGAGATCAACGGTACCAACTAGCTGGTTTATTTTGTTGCTTTGCAGGGTGCCGATGAAGTGGAGGCTTGCCCCTTTATAGGGGTTTGCCGGGAGGTGGGACTGGAGTTCCTGAACTCTGTTTTCGCCACAAATGGTGACACCGGCTGCCACTGCTTCGGCGATGGCTTCATCGCTTTGTGTTTTGGTGGCGGCGCAGAGGGTGATATCGGCTGGATTTCTGCCACAGCGCTGAGCGATGGTGGCAATGTCGTCCAAGATATGGTGGACATTTTCTTTAATTGTCATGATTGCCCCCTAGTATTCGAGTAATTTTCCGTCGTAGAGTCCTCGTGCGTTCACGATAATTTCATTTCCTTCTCGGAGTGCGTCGGCCCCTTCGATGGTGGGCTGTACCACATAAAAGTCGATTCCCTCGGTGAGGATGGTGCACGGCTTAAACTCGGCATATCCTGCCGAAACCACATAGACCCCAAAGGTAGGGTTGGTGGTATCACTGGATTCTTGAATGCGCAAGGCAGTTTTTGGAATACGGAGTCCACTATAATTGCGATAGATGATTTCGGCACGTTGATGACGGAGCAGTGTGGTTTCTTCTAAAAATTTGTTGGTGGAGAGTACCACTACGCAGTTGCCATCTTGTTCGGCGCCGAGGTGTTCCACCGTCATGGTCAAGGTTTGGGAAAAGTCCCCCGAAAAATGGAGAGATACCCGGTCGCCCACCTCGGTCATTGCCATTTTATCTCCTGATAGGAGTGTGACGTAATACCAGTAGTCCCCTGTGATGATTTTTCCCACAGTGCTAGAGGAGACCGTGGTGCCGAGGGCATCATACTCGTAAAATTGCTCCACTGTGAGACCTGATAAATGATCCGGTGTGAGCCATTCTAGTCCGTCCACCATAATGGAATAAGCGCCCGAAACTGGGGCTGTGATGATGGAGGTATCTCGTGCGATTTGGGAGGAGAGGGTGATGATCTCGGCCGTCAAGGTGTCGAGTCGTTGCTCGAGGGTGAGAGAATCCACTGGGGATCCATAGAGGTGAACCTGTTGAAGGGTATTTGCTTTGATGGTGTGGGTCTGGGATTCTAGGGTGGAATAATTGCCGGAAGAGGTATTGCGCTGGAGCGAAGCAAGTGTCTCGAAGACGGCTTGATCGGGGTTTGGGGTGGAACCTTCGTGGACCGTGGTGGCATGGGTTAAGATGGCGACCTCTTTTTCCAGTTGGGCAATGGACTGAGAGAGCGCCATCGCCGAGGAACTGGAATAGAGACGAGCGAGAACCTGTCCCACACCGATTTGCTCTCCCTCTTCTGGAAGAATGTCGAGGAGACCGTCCACAGCGGCGAGAGGGTACTCTTCACGGACGATAAACCCCTCGCCCACCACACTATCGCTAAGGGTATAGGGGTAGACGATGGTGGTGGTGAAGGGGTCTATCAGAGATTCCCACAGGGAAAAGATGATGTACATGGCGAGTGCTACGGCAAAGAGCACCACCACGAAGTTTGGAATCTTATTTCCCTGTTTCATGTGTGCCTCCTAGAGTGCAGGTTCGTCGAGGTCGACGGGACGCTCGGGGATAATGGTGGAGATGGCGTGCTTATAAATGACCTGTTGCTTGCCATCGCTGGTAAGTACTACGGTGAATGCATCGAACCCCGTGACTAAGCCACGCAGTTGATAACCATTCATAAGGAAGATGGTGACCGGACGTTGTTCACGGCGCACTTGGGCTAAAAAGATTTCTTGCAAATTGTTCGGTTTTGACATGATTTTCACTCCTTATCTGTCAGACTGGTTGGTCTGGGGGGTAGATCCCCCGTGTTGAATGTTAGAGGAAGTTCTCGCATTTCGATGATTGAAACCTAAGGCTAACCCTATCACCATCGGTTTCATCGGTTTTGCGAGGGTTCCGTTCTTATAGTAACCCAGCTTGTACCATAAATTCTGTCGCTTTTTGGCAGACAGAATTAAAATTTCCATTCTTTTCCAAATAAATCCAATTCATGTCGGGGTTCTGCCCGAACCATGTGAGTTGTCGCTTCCCGTACTGACGGGTACGAATCTTAAGTTTCTCCACTGCATCGGTGAGGGATTCCTCGCCTTCGAGGGTGGCACGCAGTTCCTTGTATCCGATTGCCTGCATGGATGTGGCTTGTTTGGGAAGATAGCGAAGGGATTCCACCTCTTCTAGCAGTCCCATTTCTAGCATTGTATCCACTCGACGTGCCATGACCTCCCACATATCAGGGCGATTTTGGTATTGCAGACCGATGCGAAGTGGGTCGAAATAGGGGGGGAGGAGGGCACTATTCGCATTGTGTACCGAGATGGGGGTGCCGGTGGAGCGATAGACCTCTAGGGCACGAATCATGCGCTTGTGGTCGTTTGGAAAGAGGCGAGTGGCAGTGTCGGGGTCGACGGTGCGAAGCTCTTCTAGGAAGGCTTCTCCACCGATTTCGTGTAGTCTTTGGGTGAGCTCGGCACGGAGCTCGGGGTGCTCGACGGTGGCAAAGGTGCGACGGACGAGGAGGGAGTCGATATAAAGTCCTGTTCCCCCTGCCACGATGGGAAGTTTGCCACGGGCAAGAATATCCTCCATGATGGGGAGGGTAGCATCGAGATAGCGCTGCACCGAGAAATCTTGTGCTGGGTCTAAAAAGTCGATCATGTGGTGGGGGATACCCTCCATCTCATCCTCGGTGGGTTTGGCTGTTCCGATGTTCATTTTTTGGTAAATTTGCATGGAATCGGCAGAGACCACCTCGCCATTGCAAGCCTTGGCAAGTGCCACGGCAAGGCGGGTTTTCCCTGAAGCAGTGGGCCCTGCTACCACAACAATTTTAGGAGCCATTGGATGCTCCCCCTCGGTTGAATTGTTGCATGGCTGGCTCCATCCCTTTGGTCACGGCAACTTCGACGGCTTGGGCAGCTATCTTTGCCACTTCGCCGATGTTGTCTTGGGGAGAGAATTTTCCCAGTACCCAATCTGCCATATCGTAGTCAGGGTGGGGTTTTTCACCCACACCGATTCGAATACGAGGGAACTGATCGGTGCCTAGTTTAGCGATGATGTCACGCAGACCGTTGTGCCCACCATGTGACCCTTTGAGACGGATGCGAATCTTTCCTACAGGGAGTGTCACATCGTCTGAGAGCACTAAGATACGCTCAGGGGGGATTTTGTGGTACTGCGCTGCTTGGAGGACGGCCTCACCCGAGAGATTCATAAAGGTGGTGGGTTTGATCACAAGGACGCTCACTCCGTCCATCATGATAGAACCGGTGAGTGCCTTAAATTTGATTTTTTTGATAGGGGTGTGGTGGGTTTCGGAGAGCACATCAGCCACCATAAAACCGATATTGTGTCGAGTGTTGTGGTAACGGTCGCCAATGTTGCCAAGGGCGACCACCAACCATTGGGTGCCCTGTTCTTTTTTGAAAAACAAAGGGGAACCTCCCTTTTAGTTGAAGAGTGGGGAGACAGCGGTCTCCATATAAATGTGGCTAATTGCCTCGGCAAAGAGGTCGGCAATGGAAATATACTTGATTTTAGGGGAGGCAGCTCCCATGTGTTCGGGGACGGTGTTGAGCAGGACGAGCTCGTCGATAACACTTTTGTTAATCCGTTCCACGGCGTTACCCGAGAGCACACCATGAGAGGCGCAAGCCGTGACATCACGAGCGCCACCGATGGAGATCAGTGCCTCGGCTGCATGGCAGAGGGATCCACCGGTATCCACCATATCGTCAAGCAAAATGACCCTTTTGTCACGGACATCACCGATGATATTCATGACTTCGGAGGAGTTTGCCTTTTGGCGACGCTTGTCCACAATGGCAAGAGGCATGGTGAGTTTTTGTGCAAAGGCACGGGCACGAGCCACCGAACCGACGTCGGGGGAGACCACGATGGTATCCTCGTAACAATCGGCATATTTTTTCATGAAATATTCAGCGAAAATGGGGGCACCACGGAGGTTGTCCACAGGAATATCAAAGAAACCTTGGATTTGGTTTGCGTGGAGATCCATGGTGAGGACACGGTCTGCGCCGGCTGTGGTGATCAGGTTTGCTGCGAGTTTTGCAGAGATGGGGTCACGAGGTTTTGTCTTACGGTCTTGACGAGCATAGCCGAAATAGGGCATGACAGCAGTGATCCGTCCTGCAGAAGCACGTTTGAGGGCATCGATCATGATGAGGGTTTCCATCAATATCGG